>NZ_MWQY01000005.1 GCF_002087085.1 Marispirochaeta aestuarii
CTCCTGACCAGTCCTTCGAGCCCACTGCTTGAACTGGTTTAATGCGCTGGCCCTGGGTCTTTCAGCGGGGCTTGAAACAGACTCTGAAACAGCTCTCCGGAGCCTCGCCGGAGGCCTATCTGTCCCCGCTGACCATCACCCTGGGGGATGAGTTTCAGGCGGTCTATGGGGACTTCTCTGCGGTTTTTCCCCATATGCTGGAGATCCTTCAGTTTCTTTCCCCCCACAAGCTTCGTGTGGCCCTGGCCTACGGGGAATTGACCACCGATATCAACCCGAAAGCTGCGTTGGAGATGGACGGTCCCGCCTTCAACCTGGCCCGGGGCTGCATGGAAGGCCTTAAAAAACGGCAAAGCACCGCTCTCCTGATTGACGGCCTGCCGGAGGATCGTCTCCCGCTGATAAACGCCGCGTGCACCCTGCTGGCGAATGCCCTGAACGACTGGAAACCCGCTACCCTTCGGATCGCCCGGGGACTGCAGAAGGGGGAGTCGGCGCAGAGCCTCTCCGAAATGCTCGGGATAACCCCCAGGGCGGTTCACAAGAACATCGCCACCAATTACGTTCGGGACATCCTCGCGGCCATGGACGCCATAAACCGGGAAGTCCGGGGCCTGACGGAAGAGAAGGGCGGAAGATTTACATGACAGCGCCTTATCTCTCCTATGCGCTGCTTGTGACGATTCCCCTTCCGCGCATTCTTATGCATCTTCGCCGGTATCCGGGGCCGGGCCTTAAGGCGCTTGCGGCTGCTCTGGTTTATCCAGTTGTGCTCCTGTTGCCCCTGAAGATTGAGTCTCATACCGGATTGCTGATCATCCTGTCCGCTGCAGTTCCCATATACCATATCCTGCTGATCAGGATGATTCGCAACCAGCATCTGGCGGCCTCCCTGCTCCTGCTGCTGAATCTCGTAACAATACCTGCGGTGTTCGGCAGGCCGGAGCTGGTCTCCGGCTTCTCGGATTTCCTGCTGTCCCGGCTGGACAATCTGGCGGCAGCGAACCTGGCAGTTGCGGCTGTCAGCCCCGGGGAGATAGAAGCCTTTCTGTTCTACGGGATGGGAATAATGCTGGTTTCCGTGGGCCTGAACGATCCCATCGCTCTCTTTCTGAAGCGTTCCCACCTGATGCCAGGGTTCGCGGGGGATTCTTCATCTCCGAATCCTGCTCCCGCTGATCCGGAGCCTGCCAGGGGGCGGATAATCGGCTATCTGGAGCGGGGGATTATTCTCGTCCTCATGCTCAGCGGCAACATCGGCGCCATCGGTTTTGTCCTGGCTGCAAAGGGGATAACCCGCTTCAGGCAGCTGGACGACCGGGATTTCGCGGAATATGTGCTCATCGGCACCCTTCTGTCGGTGGGGGCGACCATGCTGACCGGAGTTGTTCTGTCGGCGTTTGTATGACCGGGAGCAGGGGATCGGCGCTTTGTCCTGTGGCACGTTTAAATGTTTACTGCCAGCCATGAGCAGGAGTCCACTGCATTGAAAAAAGGGATTCATGGGAAAGTGCTGTAACTACCGGTATCAGAAAATCTAATACTACCTGTGCAATTTGTTCGAACGATGCCGGTATATACTCCAGCTTCATTCGCCGTCTAAATGCTGACCACTGGATTTGCTTTTCTGTGATGAACCTATCCTCGGTAACAGGAAGATCTGCTGATACTGTGGTTCCTCGCTGCTTGAATGTTCTTGAAAGTGCTTCAGCAAGAACCGGGCCTTCAAAACTGAATTGCCGCGACAGGAGCCAGATATCGAAAAAATCCTTCATTCTGCTATTCAGGTAGCCATGCTTAACCATTGCTTCCAGTTTTTCCGCAATTGCACTTTCCCGGCTGTAACAGAACATGCTAGGCGCCGGGTGCTCTAACAATGTTGGGAAAGAGGACTTCCGGGGTGCCGGATATACACTATCACCAAAACCAATATCCAGCTGGAAATTGATTCGGGCAGTATCGAGAGTTCCCCTGAAGAAGACACGTACCCCTGAATACTCAGCTTCCTGAGTTATCTCTTCGCTGGAGATTGTCTCTGGATAGAAAAGAACTCCGTCGGAGTCTACCTCTACAGCAAGGATTTCGCGAACCTGTGCTTCGATTTTTTCGGGTGAGTTCTCGGCATGACCCAACAGATCAATATCCATGGTCGGACGATGTTGTGGAGACTGCCATACCCGGAGCATCAGAGCACCTTTGAGAATAAAACGATCTGCATATCTTGACTGTGAAAGACGATACAAAAATCGCTCCATGCCGTAATACTGTAAAACCTCAGTGAAAGGTCTATTCTCTGCTTTTGAGAGGTTTAATAGACGCTGTCGGACCGAGGCTGCTACGTTTTTTGCTTCTTTCACAGGAGAGCCTCCAGATATGGCTGTATACCACGATCTACCCGGCATAGTTCTGCATAGTGCATAATTGCAGTGAAATTGCTATTTTTCTGAGATGTATAGAGTTTGAGTGCTTCAAGGAAAATATCGAGTCCAAGTTTATTGCGAAACTTGAAGCAGTCGACCAGGGTTTTTTCCTTATCATAGATATTCACCAGTACCCCATCAATCAGATGTTCTTCGACTCCGGATTTATATGCCAGATCAGAAAACTTATGCACACTTATTGGCGGAAAATCGATTCGAGGTGCTCTGACGGTATGGGGTAGTGCAATAAACACAGAATGGGGGATTTGCGTTGTCAGGTTGTGATAAGCGAGGGCTGAGACAAGGCAGATTACCGCATTAGGGGTTCGAAGGGCAACTGTTACCAGATCGGGGTTGCTTATGTCTGGCAGGGAGGCAAGCCGGTAGACTCCACGGCTTACCTGTTCAATAATCCCCCTATCGCGAAGCGAATACAGGGTATACCGATTGATACCTAGTTTGATAGCTTGAGACATGCGGAGTTGACCGCCATGTTGAAGAAAGATCTCTTCCGGTGTTTTTTTCATGTATTACTACCCAGACAAAATGATAATATTTGTCTTCAAAATATAGCATTATGTCTGGAGAGTGTATAGGATTACATGCTATTCCTTTGGCAGGCTGGCTGCCCAAGAAGATTCTTTCTCCTCCGCCTGGGGCGTCGGACTGGCACTTTGTCCTGTGGCCAAAGTGATTGGCTACGGCTCGAATCCTCTCGGGTCCCCGAGAAATGTCAGAGGCCCCCAAAAGGGGGCCTCAGCCGTTGCACGCCCAAGAGGATTCGAACCTCTGACCCACGGCTTAGAAGGCCGTTGCTCTATCCAACTGAGCTATGGGCGCATGGTATACATCGGGATGAGAGGATTCTTATCCTTGCCCATGTTCCATGAGCTGCGGACTGGCGTTTCCGATAAACGGAAACACTACGCCGAGGTTTGAATCCTCAGGTTAATCCGTTAATAACAGATCACCCTCTATCTCGAAGTTCATCGGGATGAGAGGATTCGAACCTCCGATCCCCTGGTCCCAAACCAGGTGCCCTAGCCACTGGGCCACATCCCGTACAGGTGGATCAGTATATCGATTCGCCGCTTCAGGGTCAATATTCCCTGAAATCCGATTGACACTGAGGGCGGCATCGGGTTTAGTCATTTCATGGAGTATCCCCGTTCCAGAATTCTGAAGATCTACGATATACTCAACAAACGTTACCCCGATCCCCGTACCCTGCTGCACTTTCGAAATCCCTTTGAGCTGCTCATTTCGGTAATCCTCTCCGCCCAGACAACGGACCGGCAGGTCAACGAGGTCACCCCTGGGCTTTTTGAAGCCTATCCTGACGCCGCATCTTTGAGCAGGGCGGAGCAGGAAAGCGTGGAGAATCTGGTCCGCAGCACAGGGTTTTACCGGCAGAAGGCAAAGAATATTATTGCAACGGCCAGACAGCTGGAGGATGTTCACGGAGGCGCAGTCCCGGCCGGCATGGACGAACTGACCCGTCTGCCGGGGGTGGGCAGAAAAAGCGCCAACGTTGTGCTGGGACATATTTATAATCGTCCTGCCGTAATCGTGGACACCCATTTTTCCCGGGTGGTACGAAGGCTGGGTTTAACCCAGGCAGAACAGCCGGAGAAAATAGAAAAAGAGATTGCCCTGCTGCTGGCCCCGGAGTTTCATACCCGCTTTTCCATGGTGATAAATTATCATGGCAGGGATCTGTGTCTGGCCAGGAGGCCGAAGTGCGGCGAATGTCCCTTGAATACACTGTGTCCCTGGTATTCCGAAAAACCTGCTGTTGTGCTCCGCGAATAATTTAGGGTTTAAGGTAAATTGATTTCCTGCCCTTCATATACGGCAAAACTGTGGGTCGTACCCTGCTTCCTGCTGATTATCTCCCGGCTTACTGCTTCGATTCTCTCTATATCACCGTCACAGTGGTCGGGATCGTGGTGAAAAATACCGTAATTTTTAACCCCGGAATGAAGAGCGAAAAGGGCTGCATCGACGAAAGTGGAGTGGCCCCATCCTTTGGTATGTTTATACTCTTCGGGAGTGTACTGGGCGTCATGCAGCAGCAGGTCCGCATTCTTTGCGAAGTTGATGTATTCGGTATAGGAACGTCTTCCCTCATGATCATGACCCAGTTCGTTGTCCGTCAGGAAGACAAAGGATGCATCCTTGTCCTGTAATCGGAAACCGAAGCCTCCGTTGGGATGGCTGAGGGGAATGGGAATTAATTCAGCCGTTCCTATCCTGCGTACAATGGGCATTCCGTGACTGAAATCGAAGTTTGCCTTGAGGGAACTGAAGCGGGCGGGAAAGTAGGGTGCTTCCATCTGATGTTCCAGATACTTTTTCACTGATTCCTTCGCGATGGGGCCGCCCCGGACGTTTATGGTATAGTTTTCCCTGTAGGCGGGTAAAAAGAAGGGAAAGCCCATCAGGTGGTCCCAGTGGGAGTGGGTAAGAACCAGATACAACTCCCTGCAGCTGTCGTCCCGGACAATCCTTTTTCCCAGCTTTCGCAATCCGGATCCGGCGTCGAAGATTACAACGCTGCCGTCTCTCAGGCTGACCTCGATACAGCTGGTATTGCCGCCGAATTTGATGGTGGATTTACCGGGCGTTGGAATGGATCCGCGGCATCCCCATATCCTGATTTTCATAATACCAGTATAGCATACCTTCCGGGATCCATGACCCGTCGGAGCGATCTGCAAGGCTGATCAGGGTATGTACCGATGAAAATCCTTAAGCGATTCAAGTCCTTCCTCTTTCATATAGGCCTTGATTCCCGCAAGGACCTTTACCGGTGCTGCAGGATCGACGAAGGTGGCCGTACCGATCTGAACGGCCGAGGCCCCCGCCAGCAGGTACTCGATGGCGTCCTCAGCGTTCTGTATGCCTCCGATTCCTATAACGGGAATACCTACTGCCCGTTTAACCCTGTATACGGCGGCTACCCCGACGGGTTTGATCGCCGGGCCGGAGAGCCCGCCTGTTCCAGCCGGGAGGACCGGCTTTTTTTTGTGTATATCGATAACCATACCCACCAGGGTGTTTATGCAGCTTACGGCGTCGGCGCCTCCGGCCTCGGCGGCCTTTGCGATGGAGGCAATGTCCGTCACGTTGGGGGTGAGCTTTATTATCATCGGTTTGGGGCTTAAACCCCGCAGTTTACGGGTCAGGCCCTCCACATACGCGGGGTTGCTTCCAAAGGCCAGACAGCCTTCCTTTACATTGGGACAGCTCAAGTTTATTTCGTAGCCCCAGACCTCATCGAATTCGTCAAGTTCCTCCACAACCCTGCAGTAGTCCTCATCGTTTTTACCCGCCACGTTGACGACTACCGGACAGGGAAAGCGGCGGAAGAGGGGAAGCTTTTCCGAGATAAAGCGCTCGAGTCCCACGTTGGCAAGGCCGATGGAGTTCAGCAGTCCCGCGGGGGTTTCTATTATGCGGGGTATGTCGTTCCCCGGACGCGCTTCCGGGGTTACCGCCTTTGAATAGATTGCGCCTAAACTGGAGAGGTCCACCAGCTCCTCGTATTCACTGCCGTAGCCGAAGGTTCCGGAGGCGACCCCGGTGGGATTGGGGAGCTTTTTAGTTCCGATCTGTACTGTCAGTTCCATTGGATGTCCCTGCTGTCAAAGATTGGTCCGTCGGCGCAGACGCGGGCATAGCGCTCATGCCCTGTGAGCCGGATTACGCAGCCCATACAGGCCCCGACTCCGCAGGCCATGGTCTGTTCCATGGAGACGCTGCAGGGGGCATCGAGTTCAAGAGCCTTCCGGTGGATCGCCATCATCATCGGGTTCGGGCCGCAGGCGTAGAACCGGGGATGTGCGGGATACTGTGAGGGCAGGGCATCCACGACGGTCCCGTGAATACCGATGCTGCCGTCATCCGTGGCAAAAAGGGGTACCAGGTCCTCTGTTATTGAGGAGTCCGGCAGATACTCTCCGCTGCGGGCGCCGATGATCAGGGTAAAATCCCTGCCTGCCTGTTTCAGCCCCCGGGCAAAGTATAGAATCGGCCCCATACCGATTCCGCCGGCAACAAGTACGGGGTGTTCGTTCTTCTCCGGTTCCGGCCAGGAGTTCCCCAGGGGAGCGATTATGTCCAGGGCGTCTCCTTCGCGCATTCCTGCCAGCATATCCGTCCCCGGACCGCGGCGCTGGTAGATCATGCGCGCCTTTCCGTCCCCGTGGCCTGCAAAGGCAAAGGGCCGTCTTAAAAGCGGAGCCGGTCCTTCCCCGATTTTCACTGTAAGGAACTGTCCGGGAAGAGGGATGTTTTTGTCCGAAAAATCACAGGAGAACTCGAGCTCAAAATAGTCCCTGGCTATCTCCCGGTTGTGCGTCAGGTGAACCTTTTCCTGGACCACAGTGCCCTCCGTCTTGATCAGGGGAATTCTGGTACAAATCGGTCCATAGTGCTACTATAGGGCAATATGCTGTCCCATGCAGCGTACGGATACCGTTTCCAGCTGCTTTCAGTATAGACCGGGTTTCCCCTGCTGATAAAGTGCCCGGTTATTTCATTCCGTCTGAAGGGAGGAATATCGGAGAGCCCCCGGCGTTTTTTCTAAGCCCGGCAGGCGGCATGTCGATATTATGGATATATGGCTAATCTCGCGCTAATAAATTGTACGTCCCTTTCTCAGGAGGCCTTTATGCCTCTCTGCGACGGGAAATCGGCTTTCGATCTGGTCATCGAGCTGGCCGGGAAACTGCCGGATATTTCCGGACTCGTCTGCCTTTGCTCCCGGGAAAACGATCTCCATGGAAAGATGGACGGCGTTTCCTGTATTTCCGGAATAGACAGCCCCGGGACACTCTTCGCCGCCCTGCAGAGCCTGTGCGAAAAGCAGCCGGAGTTGAACTCATTATTCTATCTGTACGGGGATACCCCCTTTGTTGATCCCGCTCTTTCGGAGCGGATGTGGAACAACCACCGCCGTTACCATGCAGACTATACCTTTGCCGACGCCTATCCTGCGGGAATAGCCCCGGAGATCATCCGTGCATCCGCCGTCTCCGCCCTGGCACAACTGGCGGAGGGAATGAAGGGGCCGCTAAAACGGGATACGGTGTTCGAGGTGCTTCGCAGGGATATTAATGCCTTCGAGATCGAGACGGAAATTCCACCCCTGGACCTCAGGATGCTCCGGATATGCCTGGCCGCGGAAGACAGGGCCGGGTACATGCTGGTTAAGCGGGTTTGTGAGGCGGGAGTCCGGGGCGCCGAGGCGCTGCTTCGTTATCTTGATGAAAACCAGAGGATCCTCCGGACGCTTCCCGCCTACCTTTCTGTTCAGATCAGTGCCGGATGTCCCCAGGTCTGTACATACTGTCCCTATCCCGGCGTGGCGGGGGATGTGGAAAAGCTTACGGATACCATGCCTGTGGGACGTTTCAGGGAACTTTTGCAGGGCTATTCTGATTTTGCCGGACGGGGATACGTCAATCTTTCGCCCTGGGGCGAGCCGGCACTGCACCCGGAGATATACGATATTCTGGATACGCTGCTGGATTACCCGAATCTGACGGGTGTGCTGGAGACCGCCGGTATCGGTTGGGATCGGGAAGCCCTTAAAAAACTGGCAGACCGAGCCGGGGAACAGCTTATCTGGATCGTCTCCCTCGATGCCCTGACTGAAGAAACCTACCGAAGGCTCAGGGGAAAAGGCTTTCAGGAGGCGGTTGATACCGCTGTGTATCTGCTGGAACTCTTTCCTTCCAGCGCCTGGGTCCAGGCTGTCCGCATGGACAGCAACGAGGAGGAGCTGGAGAAGTTCTATCGCTTCTGGAAGGAGCGTACGGAGAATATTATCATCCAGAAGTACGACCATTTTTCCGGCAGACTTCCCCAGCGCCGGGTGGCGGATATATCTCCCCTCAAGCGGAATCCCTGCTGGCATCTGAAGCGGGACCTGGTGGTGCTGATCAACGGCGATGTTCCCATGTGCCGTGAGGACCTGGACGGTCAATATTCTCTGGGAAACATTTTCAGAGACGGTTTCGAAGCAGTCTGGAAGAGAGGGGAGGAATACTATCTTCAGCATCTTGAGCAGAAATATCCCTCCCTGTGCAGTGAGTGCGATGAGTACTACACCTTCAACTACTGATAATAAAACCAGGGTGCCCTATACCGTTCTCGGCGGTGACAGGGAACGGGAAGGGAATCCTGATCTGCCCCTTACGGTCCTGCTTCTGAACCGGGGTACCCGGGTATACCGCAGCGAGGTTCTGCAGGAGATTGAACGGCTGCGGCCTGCGGAGATCATCTCTCTGGAGGGCTCCCGCAACACCTATGACCTCGAACCCCTGGCACGGAAGTTTCCCCGGGTTCGCTTTATCCGGCTTCACAGGCAGGTCAGCCTGGGCGAGTACCTGAATATCGGAATGGACGAGGCCCGGGGAACCTATGTTCTGGTCATCTGGAACGAGATGCGGATAAGCCAGGTCACGCCCAGGGCCCTGGAGCGGGTGGCTGAACAGCCCGGCGTCTGTACTGTTCCAGTTCTTTTGAATCAGCGGAATGAGACAATTCCCACCATGATGGCCCCGGGCTTTCATAGAAAACGGCTCAAGGTTCTGCCCTTTATCTCCAGGAGCGACGGCATGCTGAGCCTTTTTCCCTATGATCATTGCGGTCTTTATCGTCGCAGTCAGTTCAATCTTCTCGGGGGCTTTGATCCGGAAATCGAGAACCCCTACTGGCAGCTCCTGGATTTCGGTTTCCGGGCTTATCTGTGGGGCGAGCGGATAAGCTCTTCAAACCAGTTTCGTATCGTCATGACCAGTGATCCGCCGACCCAGGATACTACCCCCGATGCCGGGTACCGCCGCTTTTTTCTAAAGAACCTGGCAATCCGTTTTGACAAGGACCGGGGAGTGCTTCCCCGTTCGCGTTTTCTCCCCTTTTATCTGCGTTCAGGCGCAACCTTTGTCGAGGCCCTCAGGGAATTCAGGGAAGCCGCAGCCTGGGTGGGCCTGCATCAGTACCGCTTTGTGCAGGATGCACGGACTATCGCCGATTTGTGGGAGGTCCCCGAAACGTGACAGGGGTTATTCTTCAGGCACGTCTGGATTCCTCCAGACTGCCGGCAAAGGCTCTGCTGGATCTTCAGGGTAAAACCGTTGTAGAGCACGCCATGGCGGCACTCAGGAAGCTTAGCTCCGCCGAGGTTTTTATCCTGGCAACGGACCCGGAGAGTGCGGATTTTTTCCGCCGAAAGGCGGAAGCAGAGGGATTTGAATTATTCATCGGCCCCAAGGAGGATGTCCTCCGGCGTTTTGCCGATGCCGCCCGTCACTACGGTCTCGATCTGATCGTCCGGGCTACCGGGGACAATCCTCTTGTTTCCTGGGAGATTGCCGGGGAGTCCCTTGATCTGCAGAGAGAAGCGGCAGCCGATTATGCCGCATGTACGGATGCTCCCCTGGGAACAGGGGTGGAGGTCATCGCCGCCCGGGCCCTTCTTGAGGCGGACAGGCTGGCCAGGGATCCCTACGAACGGGAACATGTCTGCCCTTATCTCTACCGCAGGCCCGAGGAATATAAAATCAGCGTCTCTCCTGTAAGGGAATCCCGCCGCCTTCCTGAAGCCCGGGTTACGGTGGATACCCTGGAGGATTACCGGCATATTTCCGCTCTCTTCAGAAGTCTGTATAGGGGTACTCCAATAGCCCTGGAGGATGTTCTCGACTACCTGAAAACAGAAGCTTCAGGAAAAGCGGATACCTCCGGGTAAATGGCAGGACTATGGGTAAAGAAGGAAGTAAAAAGATACTGGCTGTTCCGTCGGTACGCAGGGGAAACGGAAGCGGCCATCTTCATCGCATGCTGCACCTTGCCGCCGAGCATCCCCGCAGGGTTTCTCTTTTTCTCGACAGAACCGGAAAACTGACTCCGGGACCGACGATCAATCTGAAACCCTACGAGGAGTTTATCCGGTCCGAGATCGACTTTCGGCAGCTGCAGAAAGAATCCTGGAGTTATATTCTGCTGGACCAGCGGGAGACCCCGGTTTCTCTTCTTGCCGGTCTGAAGGAACTGATTCCCGGCACCCCTGTTGCGGCAGTCGATGAGGGCGGCAAACACCGCAAGTCTCTTGAATACCTTATCGATACCCTGCCGAGTCTTCGCCGGCAGGAATGCAACCTCTTCAAGCCTGACCTGAATCCGCGGCCGCTTCGGCGCAGCTTATACTACAACTGTCCTTTAAAATTCGAGAAGGTACTGATCAGTTTCGGTGGAGAAGATCCCAGGGGACTTACCCTGCCCACCCTCATAGCTCTGGGGAAGATACCTTTTCTGTCCCGAACCTCCATTACCGTGGCCGCCGGCCCTGCCTTTCGGGAGCTCAGCCTGCCGTCGGATATCGAGATCCTGAGGGCTCCGGGGAACCTTCGGGAGTACCTGTCCGACTACGATTGCCTGATCACCTCCTACGGATTGACGGCCCTGGAAGCCCTTGCTGCGGGTATTCCTGTAGTCACGGTGAATCCCTCCCGGTACCACAGCCGTCTGGCAAAAAAGACGGGCCTTTTGGTCTGCGGCACGGGAAAGCCCGATGCAGGAAGACTGAAAAGAGCCCTGGAAAACCCTCGAAAGCTCATCGGCCGCTGCGCCCTGGCGGAGGAAAACCTGAGGGACACTGCTGACGCTGATCCGTCCCCGGCGGAGCTTTCCCCCTCAGCCTCAGTCTGTCCCGGATGCGGTGCGGCTCCCGGGAGGGTTCTGGGACGCTTTCCTGAGCGGACCTTTTATCGATGCGCCTCATGCACCCTGGTTTATCAACAGCGCTGGATTCCGGATTCAACCGTTTACAACCACGCCTATTTTTTCGATGAGTACAAACGACAGTACGGAAAGAGTTACCTCGACGATTTTGCACATATCCGCAGCATGGGAAGGGAGCGGCTCAGGAATATTCGTATCGAAAATTCCGACCCGTCGCTTCTGGATGTGGGCTGTGCCTATGGACCTTTCCTGGAAGCTGCTCGGGAGGCCGGTTTCCGGATCGAAGGCCTCGAACCGTCCAAAGAAGCGGCCCGCTGGGCGGAGGAGCACCTTGGATGCAGGGTTTCCCCCATGGGTCTTGAGGAGTTTGTCCGGAAGAATCCTCAGAAAAAATGGGACGTCGTAACTCTCTGGTATGTAATCGAGCATTTTCCCGATCTGGAGAGTGCCCTGCAACAACTTTCCGGCATGGTAAAACCCGGGGGTATGCTGGCTCTGGGGACCCCCAACGGCGCCGGTATAAGTGCCAGAAGGAATCTGAAGAAATTTCTCGCCGCGAGTCCCGCGGATCACTATACAATTCTCAGTCCGAAATCGGTAAAACGGCTCCTGAAACAAAAGGGTTTCAGGGTGGAAAAAATGAGGATTCCCGGAATGCACAGGGAGCGCTTCCCGGTACTGTTCCGTATACTCTGGCCCTTCACTGCCGGGATAGCCCGCTTGCTGCGTCTGGGAGACACCTTCGAGGTGTACGCCCGCCGTATGGACAGGGAAAGAAAGGATAACTCCCGTGAAGGATAAAATTCGACGCATTTATATTCTGGGAGCGGGGACCATGCAGCTTCCGGCCATCCGTATAGCCAGGGGATTCGGATGGGAGGTAATCTGCGCCGACGGCAATCCTGATGCGCCCGGGAGGGCCGAGGCCCATTATTTTGAGCATATCGATCTGAAGGACAGAGAGGGAATAGCGGAATCCGTAGTCGACTGGAGAAACCGGAGGGGCCTTGACGGGGTATTTACCGCAGGAACGGATTTTTCCGCCGCTGTAGCCTGGGCCGCGGAGAAGGCGGGTCTCCCCGGTATCCCGTATCAGAGCGCTCTGAAGGCCAGTGACAAATTCCTTATGCGCACAGCCTTCGCCGAAGCCGGAGTGCCGTCTCCCCGTTTTGCAGGGATAGAGAATCCCGACCAGTGGCGGGATGCTTTCGAAAAAGCAGGACTCCCCGCGGTGGTGAAGCCGGTGGACAATATGGGCTCCCGGGGAATCCGGCGGGTGGACACCCTCGAGGATGCCCGTTCCGCCGTTGAAGCCGCCTTTGTCTGCTCCGCCTCCGGCAGGGTCATAGTGGAAGAGTATATCGAAGGCCCGGAGTTTTCCCTGGATGCCCTGATTTATCGCGGTGTGTTCAGCCTCTGCGGTATTGCGGACCGGCACATACGCTTTGCCCCCTATTTTATCGAAGTAGGACACACCATGCCGTCAATCTTTCCCGAAGGGGACCGGCAAAGAATTATCGACACCTTCAGGAATGCCGCTTTTGCCCTGGGTATCGACAACGGGGCGGCCAAGGGGGATATCAAGCTGGGCAGATCCGGTCCTGTGGTGGGCGAAGTCGCCGCACGGCTTTCCGGGGGATATATGTCGGGGTGGACCTATCCTCTTTCCTCGGGAGTCGAGGTGACCGCGGGGGCCTTGAGAATTGCCGTGGGAGAGCCTCCCGGAGATCTTGCTCCTGTACAACAGAAAACCTGCGCGGAACGGGCATTTTATTCCATCCCGGGCATTATCGACAGCATCGACGGTTTTTCCGACAGTATGGGAAGCGCCGCCTTTCTTCTGACCTCTCCGGGCAGCAGGGTGGAGTTTCCCCGGAACAATGTGGAAAAATGCGGTAATATAATCTGTGCTGCGGAAACCCGGGAGGATGCCTGCAGCAGGGCGGAAGATCTCTGCCGAAGGGTCATCCTGCGCCTTGCCGCGGGAGGACGGGAGACCCTGGATTTTCTTCGCCGTCGCAGCCATGAATGGGTTCCCGATGCTTTTACCCTGGAGGACCCGGAAAACCGGGATTGGCTGCGGGAACTTGAATATCTCCCGGATTTTGCCAGTCTGCGCAGCACGGGGCCGGTAATCCCCCTGCCGCCGCATCCCGAAAAGGAGACCGCCTGTGACTGGCTGGGCCGCAGTCTGACGGATGCCCTTGAACTGATACAGGCAAAGACCGGTGTACATGCAGCATCTGAACGGGGTAATGTGGGAAGACAGTTCTGGCTCGCTCTTCTTCGGGGAGGCTATCAGGGAGGTCTCTGGTTTCTCGATACCCTCAACGGTTCAGCGGACCAGACCGGATACGGAGAAATTGAGGAGTTTCCTGCAGGATGGTAAGGCCTTTCAGAGCATTTGTGCTTATTTTATCCGGACTGCTCCTGTGCTCAGCGGTATCCTTCGGGGATACCAATATTACGACCCTTATTCAGCGGGTAGGGGGAGAACTCCTGTGGGATCCGGTCCTGGAGCGGGGCATTGTCAACCGGGGCCGGCGGAGCGTTGTCTTCCAGGTGGGGATTCCTTTTCTGCTGAAGGATTTTAACGAAGTTACCGACATCGAAGCCCCCCGTCGAAGGCAGGATGGGAGCGTTGTTGTGAGCGATGAAAGCGCCAAAGCCTTCGTCTCCCTCTTCGCTGTCGACCAGCCTCAGGACTCCTTTACCATCTCCACCATTATTATCGATCCCGGCCACGGCGGAAAGGATCCGGGAACCATCGGGACCCACAACATCGATGGAGAACGGCTCGTCCTGGAAGAAAAGGATCTGGTGCTGAAGGTTTCACAGTCGGTGGTTAATCAGCTGAAAGAGAACTTTCCCGACAAAAATATCATCCTGACCCGCAGTGACGACCGTTACCTTGCCCTGGAAGAACGGACGGCCATAGCCAACGCCGTTGAACTTGCGGAGCAGGAGGCCATGATCTTCATGTCGATTCATGCCAATGCCTCCCTGAACCGGAAGGCCTCTGGTTTCGAGGTCTGGTACCTTCCGCCTGAATACCGGCGGGAAATCGTCGATCCCGAAGATCTGGACCAGGAGCAGAAGACAATCGCGCCCATTCTGAACTCGATTCTGGAAGAGGAATTTACCGTGGAGAGTATTCTGCTGGCAAAGGAGATTCTCGATGGCATGGAAACGACAATCGGAACCGTCAGCGGCAGCAGGGGGCTCAAGGAGGAGTCCTGGTTTGTGGTCAGAAATGCCAAAATGCCTTCGGTCCTGGTGGAAATCGGTTTTGTAACCAATCCCGAAGAGGCGAAGCTTCTGAATACGGAGACACACTTGCAGAAGATCTCTTCGGGCATCTATAATGGGCTTGCCGCCTACATACGGAATTTTGAGAAGAGCGGCGAATAATTCTCTCTTTTGCAAGGATGAGTCTGTGACACTATCAAAAAAGCCGGACACCCTGACCCTTGTCACCGGTCTGGTGCTTCTGATCCTCTTCGTCCTGTCCCTGGTCCTCTATATCATGGATCCCTATAAACAGATACAGCGAAAATTTCTCTTTGTCAGCGAAGCCACCATGTCTCTCGCCGGGGAAGTACGGTCGGTGCCTTTCTCAAACGACAGAGAAAGAAACATTGCAGCATATATAGAAGAGCTTCTTCTGGGACCTGCGGCCCTGAGGCTGCAGAGCATTTTTCCTGAAAATACCAGGCTGAACCAGCTGAAACTGGAAGATAAAGTGCTGTATATTGATTTCTCCCGGGAAATGGTCTTCAATCTCGACAATCATCCCCTTACTCCGGTTGAGATTAAGGACCTGGTGGTCGACAATCTATCTGTAAACTTTCCCGGATTAGAGAAAGTGATCATCACTGTAAACGGTCTCGAGCCTGATTTCGAGATCAAGGAGTAGGGAAAAGGATGGAGGTTTGTTTCGAAAAAGAGAGAAAAAAAGAAAAATCGTTGACAAAAATGTATGGGTACGTATAATTTTAATTGGCTAATGCAATTAATGTGAGAAAGGAGCAATAAATGAAACGGTTTGCAATCCTTCTTTGTCTTCTCATGGTTGTTTCCGGAATGACGATCTCTGCGGAGGAATCTGTATTAATAGATTTTGCATCTCTGACAGCAGACACCGAAACCGGTGAAAACGAAGCGACAATGGTTGATTTCAGTGACAAAGCCGGTACCAGTTTCTCCGATGAAGAGAAGGAGAGGATGAAGACCTCTCTTGCGATCGACAACTGGGATGTCCAGCTTTCCAGTTCCTCCCGGACTGTCGCCAACCAGCGTTATTCCATGACCCGGGAAGCCCCGGTAAAGGATACCGCTCGTCGTTATGCCGGCGAAACAATCATGGGCATAAGGGTTCACTTTCCCCTGGAGTCCTACAACTCCTATGCGGTTGTTAAACCTCCCTTCGAGATTCCGGCGTATTATACCCCGGAAGAACCGGACAAGTTTAACAACTTCGGCGTTCTGAAGAATGTTGGTGTTATCAAGAGTATCTCCATGAACGTTCTCGGAAAGAACTATCCTCACCGGATAGGTCTGATTCTGAAGGACCAGAACAACATGGAACAGACCATCATCATGAACAATCTTGAGTTTGACGGATGGAAGACTCTTACCTGGAATAACCCCAACTACATCGAAGAAGTTCGAAACAGGGAAATCCAGAAATTCCCCCTCTATCCGAAGACCGCCCCTAACTTCAAGCTGATCGGTATCCTCGTATTCCGTGATGCCATGCATGAAGGCGGAGACTTCGTGACCTACGTCAAGGACGTGAGCATGACTTACGACCTCGCGGTTCTCTCTCTGGAATCCGATGTCAACGACGAGGAAATCTGGGGTATTCTCGAGCAGCGTGAAGAAGCCCGGCGTACTGCCGAGTTCGAGCGCCTTGGCAACATTCAGGTTCTGCGTTATCTGGAAGCCCAGAAGATGCACCAGGAACCTGCTGAAGCTGAAGAGTAAGATCCTCTCCCTGCAACAAATCAGTAGCTATCAGAGACCGACCCCTCGGGAAACCGGGGGGGTCTTTTTATACAGGCTGTGTTCATCAGTGTCAGGAGCGTGGACGGACAACGGAGCTTATCCGCTGCTTGGGGCAACGCAGTAATGGCCGTCTTTTTTCTGATTCGGATGATCCATCTGTCGCAAGTGCGCTACTCCCCCACGCTTGATGTCCGATCTGAGCTTCGCGGCCCGGGGGGATCTCTGCAGATCAATCGAGGGAAAACCGGAAACCAGCGGTAAGGGAGAAGAGGTAAACCCCGATTCCCGATTCTGCAAGATCGATGAAGGTATCATTCGCCTCGCCGAAGGAGTAGATATTGCTTTCCAGGTCGAAGAATACATCGAGCCTGTCTGAGCTGCGTACATCGAGGCGTGTTCCGAGGACAAGAGAATTAAGGACATGTTCAACGGTTGCGGCTTCTATAAAGGACAGTGTGCGTGTCTGGTAGGCAAAGGTGAGCTTTACCCGGTAGGGCCTGTTTTTCTGATAGACATCCGTACTGAAGGCGTACTGACGAAAGTGGTTCTCCTTTTCTCCGGAGGAGGTTTTCTCGGTATAGGTTTTATTTTCGAGGGAAACCTCACAGATTGCGTTGGGAATATAGAATCCGACCCCTAGAACACTTTTTTCCTGCAGATAATCCCCGTCCCGTACAATTCTACCGCCTATGCTCGAGTCAGCCCTGAGCCGCGCAAATATGGTTCCCGGAACATCCACCAGGACTTCAGTGGAGATTCCCGGTTTCAGGATTGTATCCCAGTCATTGAGAAATCCAAAAAAGGGACCCGCCTTAAGCTGAAAATAGTCGCTGCGATAATTCAGAAGGGCAGAGACGGAATAACGAAGAACAGGATCATAATAGAGGCCTGTCTCCAGGCTCAGGTTGTCAGCAACCGGGGCGTTCGCAAATACTGATACGCCATACAGGTAATCGGTTCCGCTTATATCGCTGTCATCCTTTTTTCTGTCCGGAGAAAGGTTGAGGCTGCCGGCGTTAAAGGAAGCTCCGATCTCTAAAGCAGAGAGGGATAGTGCAAGGATAAGCAGAAGGCTAATACAGATTCTCTTTTTCATTCAGAACTCCGCGCGTACGCCCAGAAAGGCATAGAACATTTGAGATATATCATTCATCTCCGTCGCAACCCAGCTGAACTTGAGGTTCCATACTGCTCCGGAGGTTATAAAGCTCAGGTAAGGACTGACGACCCCGTCGATATCCGAATCGTCGTTGTAATGGATGGTCCCTTCGATGCCGCCGGCCAGGGGACTGACTTCCGGTTTTCCAAACTGCAGGTTGATATTGGTGTGCATCTCGCCGGTTTCGTCGGTTCCTGAGATCACATATTCCTTATAATAGCTGGGATGGGAAAAGAAGGTGAAGATGAGGCTGCCGCTGCCGAAATGAATCCGGGGCTCGAAGAGAAAATAGAAGAGGCCTATATCCATATCCTCTTCCCCCGGGATGAGCCTGGGGATTCCCACCTGGACAAAGAACTCACCCCTTTCGCTGGCGAAAAGCCCCGCCATAAGGCCCCCATGGTACAATCCGTAATCCCCGTAGGGGTAACTGCCGCCGGCAAAGGCGTCGAGCTTAAAGAACTCCCTGTCCACCGACCATCGCAGATCGCTGGTAAAATGTCCCCGGCCAAGATAGTTGTCCTGATAGGTGTAGACGGACAGCAGCTGCCAGGGGCGGCCGAAATCGGTCTGCAGCTGCAGGCCCGTACCATCCACGGTGTACAGACCATCGTAGACCACGGAGTCGGGAAAGTAGAAGCGTCCCCGGAAGAGAGAAGCCACAGGGTTAGAGCCAAAATAGGAGGGAAAGATTTCACCGTCGCTGAAGGTATCGATTTCACCGGTAAAATAGGAGATATCAAGGGGACCGTAAAAAGCCTCCCGCACAGTTACCTTCGCCGATTTAAGGAACACATAGGAGCTGCTGTTCAAATAACTGATAATTTCCTGGTCTGTATCCCCCGCCTCCAGACTCTCCCTGGGAGGACCGATACTGTCGCTCTCAATTCCGAGGCTCAAGGCTCCGCCGAGCTTATAGCCTCCCTGGATATTGATGTCTATTTCTCCAAAGGTATCCAGCACAAAGCTGTCATCCTCAACTGAACCTGTGGTTGTCAATTCCATTTTAGAGACGGTAAGGTCCGCCGAAATCAGTTTTACCTGCGGAATGAGCAGCAACATGAATACGACGAATCGGAACACATAGCGTTTTTGCATCGGATTACCCCGTTACTTACAATTGTACACCCCATTCGCAGGGTAACTCAATTGCGGCCTTCTTATATTATCGTTGATACCGGGGGAAGACTGTATAGCGGGTATACGAAAGATTTGCCGGCCCCTTTCAGTAAGTCAAATATCTCAAAATCGTGCTTGACTTAACGCTATATATATATAAAGATTAATTCCAAGATGAGCGACTACCTTGATCCAAATAACGAAGAGCTTCTGAAGGATTTCTTCATGGAAGCCAACATGCAGGTAGAGGTTCTCGAGCAGAATATTCTGGTCCTCGAGAACGACCCCACGAACAAGGAGGCGGTGGACGAGATCTTCCGTGCTGCCCATACCCTCAAAGGGGGAGCGGCGACGGTACAGATGAATGATCTGTCCAGCTTTACCCATCTTCTGGAGGACCTGCTTGACGAGATACGGAATGGCTCTGTTCGGGTTAGTGAAGACCTGATCGATGTTCTTCTGGCCTCCATCGATATCATCAAGGGTATTATCGATGCCCGATCCTCCGGCGAGACGTTCACAGGAGATACGGAAGAGACCCGCAGGCGGCTAAAAAGCTTCAGTACTGAGGAATCAGGTGCAAAGACTAAAGAAACAGTGGTTGAGGAAGCCGCTCAACCTTCGACGGTCAGAGATGTATCCGCCGAGGGACCCGGAGGTTCAGATCTTTCCGAGTATGAGATCCTTGAATTGAAGGATGCGGCCAGGGCCGGGGAAAAGATCTACGAAATCGCCGTGGATTTTGACGAAGACAATCCCATGAATACCGTGGGGGGAATACAGCTTTATGCCGCCATCAAGGCAGCAGGTACGGTACTGAAAACAGTACCCGACTTTGAGGAGCTGTATGAGGATCAGTTCCATCCCCGGGTGGTTTACTTTGTCGCCACAGAAGAAACCCTTGACTCCCTGCGTACGCGGGTTGACATCCCGGATGTCGTAAATTCGGTCTCCCTGGCGGAGCTGAGCGGTGAAGCCGCAAAAGAAAAGCCGAAGGCAGAAAAGAAAAAGACAGCGGCTGCTCCTGCTGCTCAATCCAAAAAACCTTCTGCTGCTCCTGCCAGGGAAAAAGTGGAAACTGCCGGTGAAATAGAGTCCCTCTCCGGAGATTTGTCCGGGTCTGCGGAGCCCCAGGCGGCGGCAAAAAAAGGTAAAAAGCTCGGTTCTGTCCTCAGGGTGGACAGTTCCAGAATCGACAACCTTCTGAACCTTGTTTCCGAGGCCGTCATCAATAAGGCGACCTTCAATCAGATCAGCACCCAGTTCTCCGAGACCCAGGAAGAACTTTCCGCAGCTGAAAATCTTTTTCGTGAAAGAATGAAGGAAATCCTGGACCTGGTTCCGAACCTGGCGGAGGAGATGCAGAATGGTTCCTCCGAAAAGGATGTACGGAACCAGCTCAATGAACGCTTCGGCGATCTGATAAATATCTTTGAGCCTTTTGAAAATAAACTTAAAACCGCTGTGAACAAATTCCGCGGTACATCCCAGAACCTGGGAAGGCTGACCAGTGACCTTCATGAGAGGGTTCTTCAGATCCGGATGGTACCGATATCCCAGATTTTTTCCCGCTTTCCCCGGCTCGTACGGGATATTTCAAAATCCCTGAACAAGAAGATCCAGCTTGTGATAGAAGGTGAAGACACGGAGCTCGACAAATCGGTTATCGAGGATCTCCTGGATCCTCTTATCCACTGCGTACGAAATTCCGTGGACCATGGGATTGAGAGCATAGATGACCGCAAGGCCGCCGGAAAAGAAGAAGAGGGTCATATTCTGCTGAGCGCCCGGAACGAAGGCAACATGATTGTCATTGAAATCCAGGACGACGGCAGGGGCATCGACGTCGAATCTGTCCGTTCCAAGGCCATAGAACGGGGTATTATCCATCCCAGTAAAAACCTGTCGGATATTGAAGCCTTCAACCTGATCTTTGAGCCCGGTTTTTCCACCGCGAAATCCGTTACCAGTATCTCGGGCCGGGGAGTCGGACTCGATGTTGTCAGAAAGCAGATCGAGAAGTTGAACGGCAATGTGAGTGTCTGGTCAGAAAAAGGGACCGGTACACGGTTCACTATCAAACTCCCCCTGACTCTTGCCATCATACAGGGACTCCTGGTCCAGGTTGGCGAGGAAATCTATGCCATTCCCATTACATCGGTAATTGACAGTCATCGAATCAGGCCCGAAGAGATCAAGATGATCGACAACTACGAGGTCTTTAATGTCAGGGAGGATGTAATCTCTCTGCTGCGTCTTAACCGGCTTTTCAAGATTCAGACCAGTGAGCAGAGGGAGTATCAGTTCGTTGTCATTGTCGGCAGCGGTGATAAGAAAATGGGATTGATGGTAGATACCCTCATCGGGGAAGAGGACGTGGTTATCAAACCCCTGCGGGATTCTTATACCAATGCTCCCGGAATTGCCGGGGCAACGATACTCGGAGATGGCACAGTCTCGCTGATAATTGACGTAAGCCAGCTGCTTGAACTCGGATTCAGACAGGAGTTGGCGGACCGTCAAAAAAGGGAAGCAACCATTGGCTAGAAATATTGGGGATACAATGGAAACCTTACAGGAACAGCAGCAAGGAACTGAACAGAAAGGCGTAACGGAACAGATCGACTTCAAGATGGTCACCTTCTCTCTGGCGGGCAAGGAATACGGCATCGACATCATGAAGGTAAAGGAGATCTCAAAGGCTGATCGTTTTACCTATGTGCCCAATACAGCACCCTATGTCCGGGGAGTCTACAACCTTCGGGGAGATATTATATCCATAATTGATCTTCGGGTTATGTTTCATCTTCCTGCTCCCAGCAAAGCCGACGGACTGATGGAGGACATGATTATTCTGCGTCTGGATAACTACTTTATCGGGGTTATCGTGGACAGCATCGATAAGGTCGTCGGTATATCCTCCTCGTCCATTCAGCCTCCGCATCCGCTCTTTGGTGATATCAACATCAAGTTCATCAAGGGAATTGTCGAGAACGAAAAAAAGCTCTACATCATTCTGGATGTCGAGAAAATTCTCGGGGATGCTGATGATGAAGAGGATGAAAGCCGGGTAGAGGTCATGGGGATTCCCATGGCCAGCGAAACGGAAGCTGAAGCAGAGTCGGCCTACGGAGGCGACGGAAAAAGTGGTGATCTGGGGCTTGATTTTCTCCAGGATACCCTGAAAACCTTCAGTCGCTTTACCGTAAGCTCTGTGAACCGCGAATGGATCCGGGAGCGATATGCTGAATGGAAGTCTCAGCATGGAGGAAGCGACGAAAAGGCCCAGTTGAAATCCCCCGAGGATGCCCAGAAATTCCTTGAGGATTTTTATTCTCCCTGTACAGGGCGTTTATGGAACAAGGATTACGCCGACGCGATGGCTTCGATTCTCCCGGACGGTAGAAAAGGGAATCTGACTGCCTGGAATCCCGGCTGTGGCAAGGGTTATGAAACCTATTCACTGGCTGCCGCTTTAAGGGCAAAGAATCCGGAAGCGGTTATTAAAATCTGGGCCAACGACAGCGACCTCCTGAGTATTTCAACCGCCCCGAATCTTGTATTTAATGATAACGAAATTCCTGAATATCTCGATGCATATATGCAGGAAACCAAAAACGGCAAGCAGTTAAACGAGGGAATACGAAAGCAGATTCTCTTTGAGTATCATGACGTACTTCATTCCAATCCTTTTCCCGAGGTCGATCTGATAATGGCCCGGGATCTGATCTCTTTTATGTCAAAAAATGATCAGAACCGCCTGATGAGTGAATTCCTGGAAAAACTGAAACCCGGCGGCCTGCTGTTCCTTGGAGCTCATGAGCGGATTAATGATCCTGAATGGGACATGGTTGAAGCTTCAGGACTAGTTGCGTACAGAAAGAAAAATGGATAATATTGTGCCGGGCTTTGATAACAGCCTGGCGGCCAAGGAGAGTATGTATGAGAGTTGAATATATCAATCCCTTTGTTGAATCTGCCTTCAATATCCTTCGCGAGGTACTGAATGCGGAAATAACAAGGGGTGAACTTTATCTTAAATCTGCATCCCAGCCGGTACTCGGTGTCGCAGCCATAGTAGGTCTTGCCGGAGATGTTGAGGGACGCGTTCTTTTCGACATGAGTCGCCCCACCGCTATCGCTATTGCCTCCGCAATGAATGGAGAAGAATTGAGCGAACTGGATGACCTCGGGAAAGCAACAATTACAGAGCTTGCAAACATGATTACTGCCCAGGCGGTAACGAAACTTCATGATCTCGGGTTTAAATTCGACCTGACGCCTCCGGCCATATTCACCGGTGATAATATGGAGGTTACCGATACCGAGGTGGAAGCCCTGATTGTACCTGTTAACCTGGAACAGGGTAAAATCGAAATTAACGTCGCCGTCCGTGAAAGAGCATAAGAGGAGGGGATACAATGAAGACTAAGATGGACTTTCCGAATATAAATGAACGAAAAGCTGAAGGTGTAGGCCCCGATGGAAATGCCTACAGGGTGCTTGTAGTCGATGATTCCATGTTCGTTACAAAACAGATAAGCCAGATTCTTACCTCCGAAGGCTTTGATGTTGTGGGAACTGCAAAGGACGGGCAGGAGGGGCTCGAGAAATACAAGGAACTTTACCCGAACGTTGATCTTGTTACCATGGATATCACCATGCCCAAGATGGATGGTGTAACCAGTCTTGAAAAGATTATTGAATTTGACAAAGATGCACGGGTTATCATGATAAGCGCTCTTGGAAAACAGGACCTTGTTAAAAAATCACTGCTTTTGGGGGCGAAGAATTACATTGTGAAACCCCTGGACCGGAAAAAAGTTCTGGAAAGGGTATTGATGAGCCTGAAATAATATGGTAAAAGTACCCCTGTCATTTCGGGCGGCTAGCTCAGTTGGTTAGAGCACTTGCTCGACACGCAAGGGGTCGTTGGTTCGAATCCAATGCCGCCCAGAAAACAACCGGAGGGGTTAACCTTTCGGTTGTTTTTTTTTGTCTATTATTTGCGCATGTCCGTTTTTTTTACCATACTAGGATTGTTTCCGGGGGAATAATGGTATTGATAATTGTTCATCTTGCTATGTTGCTGACAGGCGTATTTTTTGTAATCAGATATTCAGATCCGGTAATTCTGATAATTCCTTTCCTTTCTCTTGTAACCCTTGGTACTGTGCTTATTCGCCGGCGGGGAGTTAATAAAAACGCTGAGGGAGCAGGGAAGACTCTTCTGAAACAGGAAGTATCTGATTTGAAGGATATGCTTTCTGCGGCTTCTGAAAAAATAAATTCCCTGGAAACTGAACGCGCGAAAAACGAAGATGCACAACAGACAAAAAATATTGTTCTGGCATCCCTTGCCGACTCCCTGCAACTGCTGAATGCCGCAGCCCCCATACTCGAAGCCCTGTCTAAACGGGTTATAGAAAAAACAGAAGCCTCGAATATGTCGGTATCGGACCGTATCTTTTCCATTGCGGAACATTCGAAATATCTGGGCGGCGAGATCCAGAATGTTCTTACAGAGCTCATGGATGGAAGTGGAGGTCTGGAAAGCAGTCTTGCCAGACTCGAGCATGAGACCGGCGGTTACAGGACGCTGATATCCGGTCTGAAAGAGATCAGCGGCACCTACCTCAAGGATATGGATCTGCTGAAACAGGCTGTTCAGAATATCGGTTCCTATACTCAGGGGCTGACGGACCTTGCGGATCAGACCAATCTGCTGTCTATAAATGCATCCATTGAGGCGGCCCGGGCTGGAAGTGCCGGCGGCGGTTTTCGGATTATCGCCTCGGAGGTGCAGGCCCTGGCCCGGCGTTCCAAGGCAATTGCGGATGAGATCAACACCCAGATTGTAGCCGCGGCCAGTAATGTGGAAAGCTCCTTTTCTCACCAGGAGCTTATTCTTGGAGACAGTATATCCCGGATCGAGGAATCCCAGAGCAATCTGGACAAGCTTGTAACGGAACTGCGGCCGCAGCTCGAAAGTATCGGCAATACTGTGGAGGAATCAAAGAAGATTTCCACGGGAGTAACCGCTGATCTGAATCAAATTATTGTATCCATGCAGTATCACGATATGATTCGTCAGATTCTTGAACACTGTAATTCTATATTGAACGAGGTAAGGTCCTCCTGTAACGAACAGACGCTCCTTTC
The DNA here is from genome assembly GCF_002087085.1 of Marispirochaeta aestuarii. NCBI lineage: Bacteria > Pseudomonadati > Spirochaetota > Spirochaetia > Spirochaetales > Spirochaetaceae > Marispirochaeta > Marispirochaeta aestuarii. The sequence goes on from NZ_MWQY01000005.1 coordinate 24,619, forward strand.
ACGGTATGCCGAACAGGACGATGAGCTGGTTAAAAAGCGGGTGCGGGACCTTGCAACGAAATATTTTACCGTGGATGATGAGTGGGAGGTCCTGGGGATTTCAGTTCGGGACTCTACCCGGCATAAAGAGCGGGAGAAAATAAAAAAGGAACACAAGCTCGAAGGGGACATAACCCTCTTTTAAGAGAGAGGAAGAGGAATGAAAATTTTATGTGTAGATGACAGCCCGACCATCAGGATGCTGGTAAAACGTGCGCTGGAGCCGGAAGGATATACGATTGTCGAAGCTGAGAATGGAAAAAAAGCTCTTGATGTGGCTGTCTCCACTTCTGTCGATGCCTGTATTGTTGATGTGAATATGCCTGAACTCGACGGTTTCGGCTTTGTGGAACAGGTACGCCAAAATCCGGAATACAGGGATACCCCGATCATTTTTCTTACCACCGAAAGCTCCCAGGAAAAAAAGAGCAGGGGTGCGGCCCTCGGCGTAAAGGGCTGGATTGTAAAACCCTTTGATCCCCCGTCCCTGGTAAAAGTCATGAATATCCTGATTCCCCGCTAGGAGCAGTGCCAGATGTCTCAACTTGATGATCTGATTGACCGAATCTCTGATTTTATCCCCGGCGACCTGGTGGAAGGAATAGAGATAGAGGAGCACCTGAAAAAGCTCATTCAGGAGTACCCTGAGGACCAGGAGAAAGCAACCCTGCTGAAAGCGCTGACAGATGAGTTTTCGTCGATTATACAGCAGACATCCGCGGGTGACGAAGAGACAATCAAGTCCGGTATTCTGAAGGGATTAAAGAAACTGCAGGCTCCAGGAAAAAACTCCGACGATACCGGTCCCGTCAGGACAGATATTCCGGAAGGAAAGGAGATAGAGGATCTTGACCTGCTGACTTCCTTTATTTCTGAAGCTCAGGAACACCTGGAGAGTATTGAAAAAAAGATCCTGAGCCTTGAAAATCAGAGTGATCATGATACGGTGAACGATATTTTTCGTTCCATGCACACCATAAAGGGGGTTTCCTCTTTTCTGGGTCTTACGGGTGTCAAAACCCTGAGTCATCATATGGAGACTGTTCTGGATTCTGTGAGAAAAGGCTCCGTTGCGGCGAATGCGGAAATGATCGACACCCTTCTTGAAGGGGTGGATCTGCTTGTACGCCTGGTGGATGACCTGGCTAAAAAAACAGAGCAGAAGATCCAATCTCCGGAAACACGAATATTCGAACTCGAGATGGATATACATCCCTACGTTGAGAAGCTGGTTGTCTTTTCCGATGAAACAAAAAGTGTAAAAGAATCGACCGAAACTGGCGGATTCGCAACGGAAGATCTGTTCACCCGGGAGATGGTCGAAAAGTATGTGGCTGAGTCCATGGATCTTCTGGATACGGCGGAAAAGGCCATTCTCGACCTGGAAGACAATTCCCACAAGGCTTCGCTGATTGATGAAGCCTTTCGGGCAGTTCACACGATTAAGGGAAATGCGGGGTTTTTCTGGTACGGATATATAGAAAAGCTCTGCATGGACGTGGAGTCTGTTCTGGATGTTATGCGCAAGGACCCCAGGGCCATTCGAAATACTGTTATCTCCTCACTCCTGACTGCCATTGACGAAATACGATTCGGTCTCCAGAGGATACAGTCCGGAGAGCTCAAGCCCGGTGCCTTCTCTGATGAAGACGGGGCAGAGTATAGTGATGAACGCCTTAAAAGAGGGGAAGCCAAACCTCTCGGAGAGTTGCTGGTCGAAATGGGTGCCGTATCCAGAGAGGCAGTGGAGGAGGCCCTGGATAAACAGGGAATGCGTCTGGGAGAACTCCTGATCCGGGAGGGGATCACCGATTCAGAGAGCATCGAGAAAGCCCTGAAACAGCAGGGTCGACCGTCGGAGCCCGGGGGAGATGCAGGTTCGGGATACAGCTTTAAACGCAAGGATATCCGTGTCGATACCGAAAGGCTGGACCGTCTTTTCGATCTGATGGGAGAACTTATTACCGCAGAAGCCATGGTTTTACACAACCCGGATCTGGTCTCTCTGGACCTTCCGGATTTTCAGAAGGCCGGGACCTATCTCTCCAAGATCACCAGGGAGATGCAGGAAATCACCATGTCCATCCGGATGATTCCCCTGGACGGTCTTTTCAGCAAGATGCGGCGTCTCGTACGGGATCTTTCCCGCAAGTTTTCAAAAGACGTCAATTTTCATGTCAGCGGCGAAGAGACTGAAATGGATCGCAATGTAATGGAAGAGATATCCGATCCTCTGGTCCATATCATTAGAAATGCCATCGACCACGGAATCGAACCTGCCCAAGTGCGTAAGAAAGCCGGTAAACCGACGGCGGGAAATGTATACCTCGATGCAAAGTATGAGGGAAACGAGATCTGGATAAGCATACAGGACGATGGAGGGGGACTCAATACCGAAAGAATTCTGCAGAAATCCAGGGAACGGGGAATAATTGCTGCAGATGTCGAACCGTCGGAAGATGAGATTTATCAGTTGATCTTCGAACCCGGATTCTCAACTGCCCAGCAGGTATCGGAAATTTCCGGCCGCGGGGTGGGTATGGATGTAGTAAAACGGAACCTGGAAAAGCTGCGGGGAAAAATAGACATTCGAAGCGATGCCGGAAAAGGCACGGAATTTATCCTGAGAATACCCCTTACCCTGGCGATTATTGACGGGGTTACCGCAAGGGTCGGAAGCATGCTCTACTCGGTCCCCGTCAACGATGTAACCTCCTTTCAGAAGGTGGAAGCCGGACAGATAACCGAGACAAACCGGTTCCAGGAGGTCTTCAGGTTGCGGGACGATCTTATTCCAGTTGTACGGCTTGCCGATTTTTTCAAGGTCATGGGAGGCGTACGCCACGTGGAGGATGGAATCCTGGTGGTTTCTCAGGCTGGCCGACGCAGCGTCGCTCTTCTTGTGGATGAGATCATCGGATACAGCCAGCTTGTGGTTAAGGCCCTGCCGGAATACATGGGAGAGATGCGGGCCATTTCCGGATGCAGTATAATGGGCGATGGCGAAGTAAGTTTGATTCTGGATATCGGGGCAATCGTCAACGAGGAACTTGATTGAGCACTATGTACGGTCTCCTTGATATCAGCGATAAAGAGTTTCAGGATATTTCCCGGCTCGTGCACAGCCGTTTTGGTATTAATCTGACGGATAAAAAGGTCACCCTGGTCAAGGGTCGCCTTAACAAGCTTATCCGGGAAAGAGGGTATACTTCCTTCAGCCAGTATTACAAGGCTGTCATGGAGGATACCACAGGGGCCGAGCTCCTGGGACTTGTAGATAAAATCTCTACCAATCATACCTATTTTTTTCGTGAGAACGATCATTTTCAGGTGCTCCGGGAGAGGATCCTGCCGGAAACCCTTGCAGGTATACCCGGTGGAGATTTAAAGGAGCTGAAAATCTGGTGCGCCGGCTGTTCCTCCGGCGAGGAGGCCTATACATTAGCTATTGAGCTGCTGGATTTCGCCCGGTCTGTAAACTCCGGCCTGGACAGCAGAATAATCCTGGCTACGGATATTTCCCTTACAGCCCTGGAAGCCGCAGCAAAGGGGGAATATGTTGCTGAGCGGGTGCGCGGTGTTTCCCGGGAACACCTGGCACGGCATTTTGTTCTTACACCCGCCGGTACCTACCGGGTGAAAGACAACCTGCGGTCTCTGATTCTTTTCAAACGTTTGAATCTCATACGGGACAGTTTTCCCTTCAAGGGAAAGTTCCATATGATCTTCTGCAGAAATGTAATGATCTATTTTGATAAACCGACGAAAGACCGTCTGGTTGAACATTTTTCCGACCTGCTTTATCCCGGAGGACACCTGTTTATCGGACATTCTGAGTCCCTGGGGCGTGATCTGTCGACATTTGAGTACAGGCAGCCGGCTCTGTACAGAAAACGGGGGATATGATTTTTTGGCTAAGATTAAGGTATTGATTATTGATGATTCCGCCCTGGCCCGGGAACTTTTAAGCAAGGGTCTGTCCAGAGACCCGGCTATCGAGGTTATCGGGACTGCTCAGGATGTATATGTCGCCCGGGACAAGATAGTCTATTTAAAGCCGGATGTTCTGACCCTGGATGTAGAAATGCCGAAGATGGATGGCGTGGAATTCCTTCGCAAGCTGATGCCCCAGTATCCCCTTCCTGTGGTTATGGTTTCCGCCCTGACGGCTCCGGGAGCACAGGTTACCCTGGAAGCCCTGGAACTCGGCGCCGTGGATTTTGTCCTTAAGCCCTCTTCGAGTTTCGGAAACCGTCTGGATGAGATGTTTCAGGAACTTGCCCAGAAAATCAAGGTCGCGGCCTTCGTGGATGTATCCGAATACAGGAATAACAGAATTGTACAGACCCATGAGAGCCGCAGACATCTGGTTGGCGGAACCGACAAGATTATCGCCATCGGAGCTTCAACGGGCGGTACCGTAGCCTTGCGGAAAATGATCGAGGAGTTTCCGCCGAATTTTCCCGCTACCCTGATTGTTCAGCACATGCCGCCCAAATTTACGAAGATGTTTGCCGATCGTCTGAATGACCATGCCAGGGTGAGTGTTTCCGAGGCAAAAGACGGAGACAGACTGGTAACCGGGCAGGTCCTTATTGCTCCGGGGGGATTTCACATGCGTCTTAAACGGTCCGGAGGTATCTACACAGTGAAATGTGCAGAGGGTCCCCCGGTAAACGGGCACTGTCCCTCGGTGGACGTACTCTTCGAATCCGTAGCTGCAGAGGCTGGGGGAAACGCACTGGGGGTGATTCTGACGGGTATGGGCCGTGACGGTGCCAGGGGACTTCTGCAGATGCGTGAAAGCGGTGCGAAGACCTTCGCACAGGATGAAGCAAGTTCGGTAGTCTTTGGTATGCCGAAGGAAGCCTTCGAAATGGGGGCGGTTGATTCCCTTACACCTCTTTCGTCGATGACTGATGCAGTTTTGCGTCAGCTTGAGGGAGCGAAGGTATAGGAACGGAATATGAGAACAGATGTTGGCATCGGAGATTTTCACGCCAGTGGAAACCCCGGAGAACTGATTAAAACCTACGCTCTCGGCTCCTGTGTAGCGGTTCTGATGTACGATAAAGTGCGCAGAATCGCAGGGATGATTCACGTGGCCCTGCCGGAATCCAGGGTAAACGCCGAAAAAGCTGAGACCCGGCCGGGATACTTTGCCGACACTGGAATCCCCGCACTCCTGAAGGCCTTCTCAGCTGCCGGGGGGGATCAGCGGAAGGCACAGATAAAGATTGCCGGGGGAGCATCTATTCTTGACGAGAACAGGACCTTCGATATCGGCCGACGGAATGTAATCGCGATCAAAAGGGCCCTGTGGAAGTACGGACTTGGAGTGATTGCCGAGGATGTGGGAGGAAAAATAAGCCGTACTGTTTCGATAGAAGTGGATACGGGTACTATTGTTATTCATAATGCAAAAAACAGCTGGACAATCTGATTGTAAGGGAGTGTAAATACTATGGAGTGCAGTAGAATCCTGATAGTCGACGACTCTGCTACTTCCAGAATGATAATCAGACGCTGCTTCCAGATCGCCGGGTACGGAGAAATTCAGTACCTGGAGGCCGAGGATGGACTGGCGGCGCTGTCGTTACTGCAGAAGGAGAGGGTGGATCTTATTGTCAGTGATATTAAGATGCCCAAAATGGACGGAACGACCCTGGTACGGAAGCTCCGTTTAAACAGGGATATCGGCGATATACCCGTGGTTATTATTTCCAGTGTGGGAAACGAAGCTCTGGAAGATCAGTTGCGGGAATCCGCGGTAAAAGCGATTATCAAGAAACCGGTTTCACCGGCAAAAATCCTCTCGTTTATGGAGGAGTGAATGTCCAGGGAAGAGAAGCTTAAACAGAGCATGGATGAAGCAGTTATGCAGACCTTTGCGGAAATGGCCTTTGTAGATGTACTGCCCGCGGATATTCCGAAGGTGGAGCACAGCCAGATCATGATCATCGAGATTACCAGACCATGTCGGGGTGTCATGTATCTGCTGATGCCCAGGGAGTGCAAGCAGTGTGTTGTCGAGAACATCCACGGTGACTCCTGGGACAGTCTTTCGGTCGAGCAGATCGATGACTGTCTGCTGGAACTCCTGAATGTTCTGGGGGGTAATTTCCTCAGCAGATATTACGGAGAAGCGGTGAGCTACAGCGTGAGTTTTCCTCAGGTTATTTTTGATGAGTCCGAGTTACCCGACCTTGAAAAATTTTCGTATTATAGTTACGACGCTGAGGGGATTCCTTTTGCCGTCGCCATTAAGCTGGAGAATCAAGGAGATGCTCCATGAAGATTCTGATTGTTGAAGATGACTTTGCCAGCAGAAAATTGATGCAGAAGTACCTGAGCCCCTATGGTATCTGCGAAGTGGTCGTTGACGGAGAAGAGGCGGTACTGGCTTTTTCCGAATCCCTGGAGAACGACGACCCCTTCGACCTGGTATGTCTAGATATCATGCTGCCGAAAAAAGACGGCCAGCAGGTTCTCAAGTCAATTCGCAACCTGGAGGCCTCGCGGGGTATAGAGGGGAGCGAGGGGGTCAAGGTTATAATGACAACAGCCCTGGGAGATGCGGAGAATATAATGTCTGCATTCCGGTCTCAATGCGAAGGGTATCTTACCAAGCCTGTTACCCGCCAGCGTCTTCTGGAAGAGATCAAAGAGCTGGGTCTGCTTGCGGACGAAGCCTAGATTTTCAGAACATTCAATGAATATCTTCCCAGAGAACTCCCTCGCCGTCGGGAATATGTCTGCAGGCTGTCCGCCCGGGGATGACTTTCATGTACCGCGGATGCAGTCCCGGACGCAGTTTTTTTTCCGTCCGGAGAACGGCGATGTTGGAGGTGTCGAGTACATCGCCGGGCTTTATATCGGCAGTGGCGTGAATGGAACGGTTGGTGCGTCCATAGTTGGCCCTTTCTGACGGTGCCAGAACCTTTTTTCCGTCCCCGAATACCCTTTCCATGCGTTCGGTGCCGTATGTATCCACCAGGAAGGCATAAAGCTCCTCCCGCGGCCGCACTGCCCAATGTCGTACCGCCCGGCTCATAGCGGTGAACTCTCCAGGAGGAAGGGCCACCGGATCGTCCAGACCTCCTCCCTGCCTGTCCAGGGTAAAATGCTTCTCGATACAGGCTCCGCCGAAATAGATGCTTGCCAGGGGCACCAGAAGGGGATCGAGGCTGTGGTCGGAGATTCCGACAGGAACGCCAAAGAGGGCAGACATATGGGGCAGCAGAAAAAGGTTGTACTCTTCCTCCGGAGCCGGATAACTTGTAACACAGTGGAGCAGGGCTGTCCTGTTTTTCTGCACTATAGTCAGGGCCTCTTCAATGTCCGCAAGCCTGCTTACCCCGGTGGAAAGAACAGCCGAGACTTCGTTCTGCGCAATCTTTTCAAGCAGGGGAATATGATTCAGCTCCGGAGAAGCGATCTTGATTATTCTGCATCCCAGCTGGACAAGTTCCCTGAGGCTCCGTTCCCCAAAAGGGGTGCAGAGAAAGCCTATTCCCCGTCCTTCGGCATGACTCTTTGCAGCTTCCAGAAAGGAACTCCCCGTCTCCAGGGAGCGAAAGACCTCATACAGGGGGGTATCTCCCCCGGGGAGGGGAACCATGCCTGTTTCCGGGTGGATGATTTCATCGGCATAGACGTGCTGAAATTTGACACATTCCGCACCGCTCTCCACCGCCGCATCGATCAGTTCCCTGGCCCTTTCGATGCTTCCCCGATGGGAGGTTCCAATCTCTGCAATAATCAGCGGACCCGGTGCGTCTGCATCGGAAGTCCAGATCTTTTCTATCCTTGAATCAGCCACGGTTATATTCGTCAATCATTCTGAACTTTAGGTCTCGCAATGCCCGGGAAAGGGAAATCTTGTATTCGTGGGGATTAATCTGTCGCAGGAAGGTCTCATCCATCCGCTGCAGCTGCGTAATTACACGATCCCGAATTATCTTCAGATCTTCCTGCGGATTCAGTCGTTTCCCTTCCCGCATGACTGGCAGGAGCTGTTCTTCGGCGGAGTGAAAGGCACTGAACATGGTACGCTTGTAGTGAAGGGTCGGGTGATGGAGTTCCATGGGACCCTCCGGTATGGGTTCATCGGCCAACTGGATTACATCCCGCAGGGGTGTTCTGTCTTTATCGTAGAACCGGAAAACCTGTTTAATCCCGGGATTGGTCATTTTGGCAGGATTGTTGGAAACCTTCATGGTGGGAATTATCTGCCTTCCCTGGTAGCGGGCTGAGAGTTTGTAGACCCCCGAAACCGCAGCATCCGGATGTCCCGTGGCCAGCTGGGTACCTACACCCCAGACATCCACCGGGGCCCCTTCCGCGAGAAGCTGGGCTGCGATCTGCTCATTAAGGTCTCCGGAAACGGCGATAAAGGCATACCGGAGTCCTGCGGCATCAAGCCTGGCTCGTACCTGCTTGCTCAGGTACGAGAGGTCTCCGGAATCCAGGCGAACACCTATACGCTTCCCCTGTTTCCGGAGCTTTTTTCCAATGATGATGGCGTTCTCGATCCCCTGGTTCAGGGTGTCGAAGGTGTCGATTAAAAGGATCGAGGTGTCCGGATACAGTTCGGAGTAACGCTCAAAGGATTCGGCTTCAGAATCAAAGGCCATTACCCAGGAGTGGGCCATGGTTCCACTCACGGGAATATTGTACAGTCTGCCCGCCAGTGTGTTGGAGGTGCCGCTGGCACCACCGATATAGGCCGCCCGGGATGCCATAAGGGCCCCGTTGTACCCCTGGGCTCGACGCATGCCGAATTCAAGAATGCTGCCGAACTCTGTTGCCACTAAAACCCTGGCGGCCTTGGTTGCAATAAGGGTCTGGAAATTTACAATGTTCAGCAGCAGGCTTTCAATTATCTGCGCCTCGATAAGGGGGGCTTCGACCCGGATCAGGGGCTCCTCCGGAAAGACAAGGCTTCCTTCGCGAAAAGAGAGGACCGAACCACTGAAACGGAACTCCGAAAGATACTCGAGAAACTCGTCGCCGAAGTATCCAAGGGATCCCAGATAGCTGATGTCGTCGCAGCTGAACTTGAGCCCCTCAAGATCGTCCAGGAGGGTATCAATCCCCGCGAAGATCGCGAAACCGCCTCCATAGGGCTGCCTGCGGAAGAACATGTCAAAGACCACATGGGGATTATGATGATTCAACAGGTATCCCTGGGCCATGGTCAGTTCGTACAGGTCGGTGAACAGGGGAGAGATCGTCATGCCGGATCTTCCGATGCTACTATGCGTGCTCCCGCTTTTTGCATCTCTTCCAGGCGCTCTTGTACGTTTCCCGGGGGAAAATCCACGCCCCGGACGCAGTCGCTGACAAGGTCTACCTTGTAGCCGAGCTTGATGGCATCCATTACGGTATAGAATACGCAGTAATCCGTAGCCAGTCCGCAGACCGCCAGATCATTGATTCCCAGGTTTTTCAGGTAGCCGTCGAGTCCCGTGGGGGTAAGATGGTCGTTTTCGAAGAATCCCGAATAGGAATCGAGTTTCGGGGAGGTCCCCTTGCTGATTATCAGATCAAGCGTGCGCTGGTCCAGGTCGGGATGAAACTCTGCTCCCGGTGTGCCGGGCACGCAATGGTCCGGCCACAGAACCTGTTCAATATCTCCGGTCTTCAGTATCTCCTGAACCTTTTTACCGGGATGGTTAGAGGCAAAGGAGATGTGATTCTTCGGGTGCCAGTCCCGGGTGGCCACAACCTTGTCGAAAGATTTTGCCAGGGAGTTCACTGCAGGTACAATGCTGTCTCCATCCTTTACCGCCAATGCTCCGCCGGGACAGAAATCGCGCTGCAGATCAACAATAATGAGTGCCTTTTTCATGATTCTCCTCCAGCTGTTTATATGTTAAGTATAACCACTAGAAGCCTTTATGTTAAATACCTTTTTCCCGGAGAGGAAAAAACTCTCGACATGGACGCTGAATCCCGCTACTATTATTTTATATTCATGACGCTGCTGAAAACTCAGCCCAGGGCAGAAAGAGTAGTTTTTCGCGGTGTCCTGATATAAATTCCCTGATATAAAGTTTACGAGGAGGCCGTATGACCACTGTTGTGTGCGACGTAACGAAAAAAGCAATTCCCAATGCCCAGCGGGATGTTAATTATGTAACCATGCTGGATAAAACTCTATCTATGCCTGCTGTGGAAGAGTTCGAGAAAAGGGTACGGGAGAAGATGAGGAGCAACAAACAATACTCCTTTGCCGTATACAAGAAGGTGTACCGGGACGTATTGAACCAGATGTGCAAATAGTCCCGGACAGAGTTGATTCAGGCCGGATTATTTCGGCCTGATCGTATCAAAACCAGTATAGGGCACCAGCGCCGACGGAATGCGCACCGATCCGTCGGCCTGCTGGAAGTTCTCCAGTATGGCGATAATGGCCCTGGAGACGGCAACTGCCGTTCCGTTCAGCATATGAACGTAGGAATTCCTGCCCTCGTCCTTGAAGCGTACGCCAAGTCTTCTGGACTGGTAATCCGTACAGTTGGAAGTACTGGTAACCTCGCCCCAGTCTCCCGCCTCTCCCCGGCCCGGCATCCAGGCTTCAAGATCATATTTCCGGTATGCAGGACTCCCAAGATCGCCGGTACAGGTATCAACCACCCGGAAAGGAACTTCGAGGCCTTTAAAGATCTCCTCTTCTATTGCAAGCAGTTCCTGATGTATCTCCTCCGACTGGTCGGGTGTACAGTAGACGAACATCTCCACCTTGGAGAACTGGTGGACCCTGTAGAGTCCCTTGGAAAACTGTCCCGCCGCGCCTGCCTCCCTGCGGAAACAATGGCTGAAACCGGCCATTTTCAAGGGAAGATCTGCGGCATCCAGGATTGAATCGGAATGATATCCCCCCAGGGTTATCTCTGCGGTTCCCACCAGGCAGGTGCCGGTTCCTTCTAGGGAATAGATATTGCTTTCGGATCCCCTGGGGTTGAAACCGATGCCTTCGAGGATTTCCTCCTTGGCAATGTCAGGGGTTATTGTGGGGGTAAAACCCTTTTTCTGCAGGATATCCATGGCATAGCGGATAAGGGCCAGTTCGAGAAAGACGGCTTCATTCTTCAGGTAATAGAACTTGGTTCCCGACACCTTCGCCGCGGTATCGAAATCCACCAGGTCGAGCTCCTGGGCAAGCTGTACGTGGTCCTTTGCCGGAAAGTCAAAGCTGACCGGTTCTCCGAATCTGCGGATTTCCAGGTTGTCCTTATCCTCTTTGCCCACGGGGGCGTCAGGATGCGCCATGTTGGGGATTTTCTCTGCAGCTTCCTTGAGCTCCGCCGAGACAGTTTTGAGCCTCTCCTCAAGACCTGCAATATCCTCCTTGAGGCGTTTCCCCTCTTCCACAAGGGGGGCACGTTCGTCCGGAGGGAGTTTACCCTTCATTTTTGCGGCATTCTCGTTCCGCTGCCGTCGCAGATCGTCCACTTCGTTCAGAAGACGATTGCGTTCCTCGTAGAGGGCAATAACCTTGTCGAGGTCAGCGGTCATGAAGCGGTTGGCAATATTCCGGCGAACCGCATCGGCATTATCCCGGATAAATTTAAGATCAAGCATGTGTGTATCCTTCGCTGATTATGTTGTGGGCACCTTTAAAACTGCCTTGTATTATTCAAGTTCTCTGGCCCGCGACGCGGCCCTTCCGACGGCATCCATCACCGAGGCGGTAAAGCCGCCTTCTTCGAGGGCGGCGACTCCCTGTATAGTGGTTCCTCCGGGGCTGATAACCGTGCTTAACAGGCTGACCGGATGTTCGTTCCCTTCCCGGACAAGGCCGACAGCACCTTCCAGGGTACCGAGGGCAATTTCCAGGGATGTGGAGTAGGGAATGCCTTCGCCGGTCCCTCCCAGTGCGAGGGCGTGGAGAAAGGCAAAGACATAGGCGATCCCTGATCCGCAGAGGCCGGTAAAGGCGGCCATGGATGATTCCGGCAGTTCCACCGTATTTCCAGCGCAGCCGGCAAGGTAGAGTGCTTCCCCGCGAAATTCCGCTGTAACCTTTTCTGCACAGCTCAGGGCCGTAAGGGCCTTTCCCACACGTGCTGCGATATTCGGCATGAAGCGAATTACCTGGTCTGTGGAAAGAAGTTCGGTAAACAGTGATATCGGGGTACCGGCGGCGATGGAGATAATCTTTTTACCTTTGGTATATGGAGCATACGCGCCAAGGACCTTGCGCAGAAGCTGAGGCTTCAGCGCCACAAGTATAATATCCGAGGCTTCGCAGAACTCAGGTACAGGAAGGTTCACCCTGGCTCCGCAGTCATTGACGGCGCACTCCGCTTTCGCCGTATCAGGTTCCTGCACAATAAGCGCGGTTTCAGGGCTCTCCTTATGAAGCCCTGTGGCCAGGGCAGAACCCATGTTACCGTAACCAATAAATCCTATCGATCTGATCACCCGTTCCTCCGGGACTTACCGTACCATGTACGGGAAAAATGTGTCTACTGAAAAGTTGTCAGTCTTTTCCTGATACCTCAGCTCCAGCTGAAGGTCCGCGGGCTTCCTTCCCGCAGAAGCCCCGGAAAATTGTTCTGACGCATCACTTCGAAGGCTGCAATTGCAACTGAATTGGCAAGGTTCATGGATCTGGCTTCTTCCCGCATGGGTATTCGTATGCAGCGCTCAGGATGGGCCTGCAGGAGCTCCTCCGGCAACCCCGCGCTCTCCCGTCCGAATACCAGGGCACAGTCCGCAGGGTAGCTGAGCTCGGTGTATACCTTCGCTCCCTTGGTGCTGAGAAAAAAGAGGGGCGTCCCGGGATTCGCCTCCAGAAAAGCTGAAAAACTCGGATACCGTGCGTAATCAATGAGGTGCCAGTAATCGAGGCCGGCACGTTTGACCATCTTTTCCTCCAGGGAGAATCCTAAAGGTTCTATAAGGTTGAGTTGTGCCCCCAGGGCGGCGCAGGTCCGGCCTATGTTTCCGGTGTTCTGGGGTATTTCCGGTTCCACAAGTACAATTTTCACGGTAGTACCTCAAGCAGACATCCGTTCCCCTTCAATATTTTGAAACGGACCAGATATCCCGGTGGGGGAGATATACGGAACGTTCCCTCATGCATTCCAGGGGATCGATGGAATAGTAATATGCGGAGTCCCGCAAAATGTGCCCGGGGATTTCTTCCCACGTATCGAAGGACGCAGGTCCGTAGCCGGCGTAATGGATATACCCCCAGGGACCGAATTCCTCCTTCCGATAGACGGTAACAAAGTCGCAGGGAAGATCCCCTTCGTAATCCCCTTCGGCTTCCAGGGCAAGAATCTTTGTCTCGCAGCCCAGACGGCGAAGGATATCGTAATAGAAGAGAGCGAACTCCAGGCAGTCCCCTTCGCCTTTCTCGATAAGTTCTTCAGGCAGCAGGAGTGTTTCGTCCTTTTCAAACTGGATAAGACTGCCGACAACGCTGTGAACAGCACTGGAGAGTTCGGTTCCGCTCTGGAGAAGCCGCAGAACAAGTTCCCGCATTTTCCTGCTGTTGGTCAGGTACTCTCTGTAGTTATGTGTTTCGTGGGCGCGTTCGTTTTCTGCCTCCGTCAGGGCATACCCAAGGCCATCCAGGAGGCCCAGGCCGTCGTGAATCCCCCACAGGGGCTGTTCTCTGGAGGCCACCAGGGCGGCGGCAAGAAGCACTTCGGTGTAATCGATCGTTCCCCGGGGATTCAGGAGATCAACTGCCTGGATTACCGTTACAGTGTAATTGTTGGCATACTCTCCGCTGACAATCTCCCGCCAGTAGACGTTTGAATAATAATCACGAATAACCGATTCCAGCTCCGGACCGGGGGGATCAAAACGGTAGACGTTCTCGATATTCCAGTGGGGAAATTCTACACGATAGGTCAGGTGACCAAGACGTTCGACTTTCAGCCCCTGGGTTTCGCCTTTGCCGCTGTTTTTCGTCATATCCTCGAGGTTCCTGATAATCCCGGCTTCCACCAGATACGCCGTCGGTTCAGGGCTTTGCAGGCCTGCAGGCATTCCCCGGGTAAAATCGGCAAGATCAACGGATATGATACTGCTGCGGTCCGGGGCACGGCCAAGCATTTCGGGATCGGCATGGCGGTAAATTCTTACGGACTGTTCCTCTCCGCTGAGAAGAGCTCCGGAACACAAGGCAAGTATGAATAAAACAGATGCAAGAGGTCTCATCAGGAAAGTCCCTCCATAATCGGCCGCATACCGCTGATGAAAAAATAGATTCCAAAGACGGCTATAAAACCGCCGCACAGACCGATCAGGCCACGATACAGACGGTCGCTCAGGAGACGTTTTCCCCGCCAGATGGTGACAGAAACAGCCGTATACCATACCAGGTCTCCCAGTACGTGGCCGCCGAAAAAGCTTGCCACCCCAAAAAATCCGGCATTCCCGGCCCGTAAAAGAAGGCCGAGGCCGATTGTTCCCCACCAGATTGTCCAGTAGGGATTGGAAACCGAAAGCAGCGCGCCGGTGCCTACCAGGGAGCGGTAATCCCGGGCATCCGTCGTATGCTGCGTCAGGGAGAGTTTCGGCAGACTGCGGAACATGGAGAAGGCCATATAGAACATGATACATGAACCTGTCAGCGAGATTGTCACAAATGTCCAGGTTCCGGTCAAAAAAGGACCGAGGCCAAGGAATATCAGGACGACAAGTCCGAGTTCGAGGATTCCGTGGCCCAGGATAAAAAGCGGACCTGCAGAGGGCCCCTTCCTGGCTGCGGCGCCGATGGTCGCGGTCAAAAGAGGTCCCGGCATCATGGCGCCGGAGAAAGCCAGAAAAAATGAACCTGCAAAAAGACGTAGGTACATGCTTAGCTCACTATACTCAGGCTCCGCCCGGGCTTCAATACCCTCAGAATCCAGGGACCGCATATTCCCAGGGCGAGGGGGAGTAAAAATGCAATCGCCTGCCCGACATCCTGGGAAGGCAGTCCAAAGAATCGGGTTACGATCATGATCAATGATGCATCGATACTGACAAGCCATGGAAGAAAAAGAAGAAAATCCCGAATTCGTATCTGCTCCGGGGAATTCTTCTTCCCGGGACGGTAGGGCACGAAGATACTGATCCAGTGCAGGGGATTGAGCAGGAGAAGATTCCAGTTTCCATGGGTAACCGCGTGGTCGGTGAAAAAAGAGAGGAAGAAGAGGACGCTTCCCAGGAGTGCCCCTGATACGAGGATCAGACGGAAGATGACTTCCACCAGTATGCCGGCCTTTCCCCGTAAGAACCTGCCTGCTATCAGAAATCCTGCGGCGAGAATCCCCGCACCAAGGGGGACGGGAAGCGGGTTTCCCGGCACCTCCGGTATGTTCCGTTCATGTTCCGGGAGGTGGACAATCCGGTCGGAGACGACTGCCTGCGTATCGGCATCCTTTCCGTCAGAGAAGCTGATCTTCTCCATATACCCGGGGATCTCGGAGGGAAGAAACATGGCCTCCCAGCCGCTTATTTCCTGATCGATATTACCGCTCATCAGAAACATGAGAAGCCACTCTATGAACCTGTTACGACCGGTAAAACGGCGGGTCTGAAGACGCAGGGTCATGGCGTCCCGGGCCGATGAGACCCTGCGGAGTTCTCCGTCGTAGGCATCATCCAGCAGGTCCCGTATACGGGTCGCGCAGTTGTCGCGGTAGTATTCGTAGAGATACTCACGGTTTTCAGGTAATACCCGCCGTTCCAGTTCCCGTATGAGCTTGAGCTTGTTTCCCGGGGGGAAGCGGAGAACCTGAATGCGGATTCGGCGGTCTTCCTGTATCGTGCGCCGTATGCCCGCTTCTCCGGAACTTCGGTAGCTCATGTACCAGAGCCTGCCGAGGATGAAGTTGCTAAGGAAGTTTTCCGTTTCAAAGGAAAAGACCCCGAAGTCATAGAGGTAATCTCTGCCCAGTGAATGGTCCTCCACAAGCAGGGTAATATGGCCCCACCAGAGGTAGACCTCGCTTCCGGGGCCGCTGGTTACCAGGGAAACGGTATAATCCTCTTCAGCCTCGGCCTGAATAAATGTACCGGAACAGATAACAAGGAGCAGAACAGCCGGGACGGCAAATCTACTCATGCTTCGGCTCCTTCCTGTTCAGGACCGAAAGGATGTGGGAGAAGGTCATGCTCTTGAAAGGTTCCGCCTCCTTCAGGAGTTCGTGCCGGCCTCCCGGGATGCTGTATATCTGCAGCGTATCAAGCTGATCCTGGTAGAATTTCAGGTTGTAGCTGTAATCCACAACCTTGTCCTGGTCTCCCTGAATGATTGTCAGACCCATGGGTGGAAGCCTGGTCTCTTCTATTCTGCTGTTCCAGGAGAACAGGGCCCGGACCCAGTCCGGCTGAATGGCGTCATGCTGCAGGGGATCCCGGTTTTCCTGAAAATCAAGATACTCCAGGTCGGAACTCGTTTTCTGATACATCCGCGGAAGGGTTTTTATTACAGGATTGAAAATGGCAAAACCGAACTGGGAGAGTCCGTACATGGTGGAGCGCACAAGGGGTGCGACAAAGATGTAGTCCCGGATCATCTCTCCTCCCTTCAATCTGTATTCCAGAAGGGCCGCGCAGCCCATGGAGTGGCCGATGCCGATAAACGGGCCGGGCGCTTCCGGGGCGACAGTATCCGCAAGAGCGGCCACGGCGCTTCCGTATTCCGAAAAATCGTCTATGTGGGTGGGAGTACCTGTCGAGAGGCCATGGCCGGGAAGATCGATGCCGGCGACAGCCCAGCCGTCATCGAGGAGCAGGGGAATCAGGTCCTGAAAAAAACCGAAGTGGGAGAGAAATCCGTGAATCAGCAGCACGGTTCCTTTTGCCTGCCCCTCGGGAAGGCTCAGGTGAGAGGCACAGCGGTACTCTCCGACTTTGATGTATCCGAACCAGTACCGGTTCCGGTTGAAAGCCAGTCTGTAGTAATCGAGGTATTCATCGAGTTCCGGAGAAGGTTCCTGCTGCCTGGAAAAAGCGGGTCTGCTCTTACGCAGCCTGATGAAACCTGTTATGTCACGGGATTTTTGCTGACCCATTGAAGCACAGCCTCCAAAAACAAATAAAGGATAGACACAAAGAATCAGAGCCAAAAGGGCCGCAGGAATACCCGTACTCTTTTTCACAGGGGGTATTGTAGATATGTAGCGGGGGAGCATCAAGATCAGGGCCTGGCTGATCCCCCTCTTTTTCTTGACAAGGGGAAAAAGCAGCTTTAGCCTGAAAACAGAGAGGATGGAGGAACCAGTAAATGAGCAGAGACTACATCGGAGCAATAGACCAGGGAACCACGAGCAGCCGTTTTATCCTTTTCGACCGACACGGCAAGGAGGTCGCCTCCAGCCAGAAGGAGCATACCCAGATATATCCGCGGCCCGGCTGGGTAGAGCATGATCCAGGGGAAATATGGACCCGCACCGATGAGGTTATCCGGGATACTCTGAAGAAAAGCGGGATCTCCGGTTCACAAATCGCCGCTGTTGGAATAACGAATCAGCGGGAGACCAGCCTGTTCTGGGACGCTGAGACCGGTAAACCCCTGAACAATGCCATTGTCTGGCAGGATACCCGTACGGCCGGGATTGTGGAGTCCATGAAGGATCATCATCCTTTTCTGACCAGGAAAACCGGTCTTCCCCCGGCCACCTACTTCTCTGCGCCGAAGCTTGTCTGGATGAGGGACAATGTGGCCGCCGCCGCTTCCGCCATCTCCCGGGGCAGCGCCCGCTTCGGTACCATCGATTCCTGGCTGGTCTGGAAGCTCACCGGCGGAAAGTCCCATGTAACGGATCTTACCAATGCGAGCAGAACCATGCTGATGGATATTCAAAGCTGCACCTGGGACCGGGAACTCCTTTCCCTCTGGGGTCTGCCTGAAGAGATCCTGCCGGAGATCCGGTCCTCCATTGCCGCAGAGCCCTACGGTACAACCGAGGCCGACGGTCCCTTCGGGGATGAAATTCCCATTGGCGGTATTCTCGGGGACCAGCAGGCGGCCCTTTTCGGACAGGCCTGCTTTTCAAAGGGAAGTTCGAAGAATACCTATGGAACCGGCTGTTTCCTTCTTCTTAATACGGCGGACGAACTGATCCGTTCAAGCCACGGGCTTCTGTCCACCGTGGCCTACCGCTGGAAGGACGAACCGGTGCAGTACGCCCTGGAGGGCTCTGTCGCAGTAAGCGGGGCCCTTGTTCAGTGGCTCCGGGACAACCTGGGCCTGATAAAGAGCAGCGCCGAGGTGGAGGAACTTGCCCGGAGCGTCGACGACAGCGGCGGGGTCTATTTTGTTCCCGCCTTCTCCGGTCTCTTTGCCCCCCACTGGCGCTCGGATGCCAGGGGAATTGTCGCCGGCCTTACAGGCTATGCACGGAGCGGTCACCTGGCCCGGGCGGTACTGGAGGCTACGGCCTTCCAGACCCGGGAGATGATGGAGGCCATGGAGGGTGATTCGGGAATCAGCATAGGATCCCTACGGGTGGACGGAGGCATGGTCCGCAACGAACTATTAATGCAGTTCCAGGCCGATATTCTCGGCAGGCCGGTTATTCGGCCGGAGATTACCGAAACCACCGCCCTGGGCGCGGCCTATGCTGCAGGGCTTTCCGTCGGTTTCTGGAGATCCCAGGAGGAGATCGGGAAACACTGGCGGGAAGACAAGCGCTGGCTTCCGGTCATGAAACCGGCGGAGCGGGAAGATCGCTTTCATTTCTGGAAAAAGGCCGTGGAGCGAAGCAAGGGCTGGCTGGACTGATTCCCCGGGGCCTCTGTATGTCCCCGGCATCCGTCGGGCATGCCGTTGATCGAAGCAGGTTCCCATGATAAGCTGACTCCGCCTATGAACACAAGAATCAGAGAGGGCGTGTATGCTTAGAAGCCGGAGTATTTTTCCCGCGGCAGTTTTTCTTGCCCTGTTTTTTTTCGTTTTTTCAACTGATGTGAATGCCGAGAAGGGCGGATATGTCGAGCGGGGGGTTCCTGCCGGTGATTCAGGCTGGTACACCCTTATCCGGGAGGGGGGACTCAATTTTTTCGATACCCTCAGCGGCGATATGAGCCCTCTGAGCCAGGGGCTTCCCCGCCGGGTTGTCTATCCTTTTTCCGACGACAAACCCAAAGATCTCAGTGCCGTAAGCATAGATCCGGTAAATTCCAGGCGGCTGGCGGTAACTACCAATGCCCGGCTTTTCTTATCTGACGACAGGGGGAAGTCCTTCAGGGAAATCCCCCTGAATGAGCCCATTGCCTCTACAAATTACCTCACTTCCGTCGCCCTCGGGCGGGATAAGCTTATCTACCTGGGAACATCCTTCAACGGCTTTTTCAGAAGTACCGACGAGGGAAAATCCTGGACGAAGCTCTCTGAAACCCTCCCGGAAATCTACAGGGGGGCGGGTTTTTATGAAGAGATCAGCGGTATTGCCGTGGACAAAGAGGGCCGCATTGCTGTCGGTACGAGCTTCAGCTCCCGGATTTATCTCGCGGAAAGTGATTTAAAAGCCTGGGAAAGCGTCAGGTTCCCCTTCAGTGACGAGATAAAGGGGCTCTGGTTTTCTTCTCCCGCCGTCAAGCAGGATTCCGGAGGTGAATCCACGGACCAGGTACTGCAGGTATGGGGGACAAAAGCCATCTATTCATTCACTGCCGGAAGGTGGACAAAAACTCCTCTGCCGGTGGAGAATACTCTGCCTGAACCGGACCCCGATGCAGAGACCCGCCGGAACAGGGCCGCAGATAAATACGGTATCTATATCAATCCCGCCAACGCCTCGGGAGATAAGCTGACGGCCCTGCTGGATTTCCTCGTTCAGAACGGAATGAACGCGGTGACCGTGGACGTAAAGGATGACTTCGGCTGGATCAGTTACGATTCAAATCTGGAGACTGTCAGAAATGCCGGCGCCCTGCGTCCCCGTTTCAAGCTGGATGAACTGATAGCAGCCTGCCACGCCCGGGATGTGTACGTGGTCGGACGTATGGTGGTATTCAAGGATAAACAGCTCTACGATTACAGGGAGAATCGCTACGCTATATGGGACTCCTCCCGCAACGCTCCCTGGGGCCATTTTGTTCCGGAAAAAAATGAAGAGGATGAAACTGTCTATCGTCAGCGGGAGTTCTGGGTCGATCCGTTCAGTCAGGATGTCTGGGAGTACAACCTGGCCATAGCAGAGGAGCTTCAGGCCAGGGGGGTTGACGAAATTCAGTTCGACTATATCCGTTTCCCCTCCGACGGGAACCTCTCCACAGCCCGGTATCGTCATCGACATGACGGCATGAGCCGCATAGAGGCTCTGGAATCCTTCCTGATCATGGTCCGGGAAAAAATCAGCGTTCCCATAAGCACGGACCTCTACGGTTTTAACTCCTGGTACCGCATGGGCAACTGGATCGGGCAGAACATAGAGCTTGTATCCCATTATGTGGATGTTATCTGTCCCATGTATTACCCCTCCCATTTTCCCCGGAGTTTCATGAAGGATCTGCCCTATCTGGAAAGAGCGGAACGAATCTATCAGGAGGGTTCATCCCGTTCGGCCAGAATCGCCGACGGCAGGAGCATTATCCGTCCCTACGTACAGGCCTTTCTGCTCCCCTTCGAATATTACATGGAGGAACCGGAATATTCGGAGTACCTGGAGCGGCAGCTCAGGGGAACCAAAAATTCTCCCGCTTCGGGGTTTACCCTGTGGAACAACTCAAACCGTTACTACATGGTTACCCGGCCGCTCTATCCTTTTCTCAGCCTTCAGGGGGAGGCTGTCCTTGGAGACAGAGAACAGGCAGAGGTCCCGGAGATCCTGGAATAGATCAGCTCCGCTTTTTCGGATGCAGCAGCCGTGCTTTGACCAGGGCGTCCTCGGTGTGCCTGTCCCGGATCATGACCACCGCCTCTTCCACCCGTTTCTTCCTGTTCTGGGGGTCCTCGAAGAGGTCCCCCTGCCTGGCGGCATGTACGGGTTCTATATTAGAGAGGCCCACACCTATAAGCCGTACCTCCCGGCCCTTTGACCAGCGTTTGGCGAAGAGTTTCAGGACCTCTCCATAGAGCTCCTCCGCCGAAACCACGGGAGATACAAGGGTCGTCTGGGCTGTGGTGGTTGAAAAGTCGGCAAAGCGCAGCTTAAGGACAACCGTTTTACCCGTAAAGCCTTCCCGCATCATCCTGAACATTACCTGGTGACTCAAATCCAAAAGGCCGGCCTTGAGCCCCTCTTCGTCGGCGGTATCCCGGCCGAAGGTCGTTTCGGTACT
Source organism: Marispirochaeta aestuarii (assembly GCF_002087085.1). Classification (NCBI taxonomy): domain Bacteria; kingdom Pseudomonadati; phylum Spirochaetota; class Spirochaetia; order Spirochaetales; family Spirochaetaceae; genus Marispirochaeta; species Marispirochaeta aestuarii. Next base: position 45,901 of record NZ_MWQY01000005.1, read on the forward strand.
GAGGGAGCGGGATTTCGGCTCCTGCGAAAAGATACCCGGATCCCTGCCGTGTACCGCGTCCCACAGGAATTCCGCGGCTCCGGCACCAAGCTGACGTTTAAGGATTCCCAGGGGATACATCCTCAGAGAGGGAATGTCCCGGATATTCAGTTCTTCCAGACGCTGACGCCCCTTGGCGCCCAGCCCCCAGAGGTCCTTCAGCGGGAGCTGATCGAGGAAGGCCTCTTCTTCTCCTTTAACAACCTGGTACATTCCGTCGGGTTTCCGGAAATCACTGGCCAGCTTTGCCAGGTATTTGTTCCAGGCAATACCGATGGAGACGCTGAGCCCGGTCTGCCGCCGGACCTCCGCCTTGAGTTTCTCCGCAGCCTGAATGGGAGTGCCGTAGAGCCGACGTGTACCGCTCATGTCAAGGAAGGCTTCGTCCACGGAGATTTGCTGAACAATGGGAGAGAAGTCGGCGAAAATTTCCATTATCCGCAGCGAAACCTCGTGATATCGTTCCATGCGGGGCCGCAGATAGACTCCGTCGGGGCAGCGCCGGTAGGCCTCCGAAATGGGCATGGCGGAGCGCACGCCAAAACGCCGGGCCGCATAGGAGCAGGCGGAGACAACTCCCCGATGACCGGGGAGCGCCCCGATAATAACCGCTTTGTCCTTCAGTTCCGGATTATCATGCTCTTCCACCGAGGCGTAGAAGGCATCGAGATCGACGTGGAAAATAACCGGTTCCATACCGCCTGTCTGTAGTGTCCTATAAACCCCGGGAATAACTCATAAGGAGAGCCTCCAGGACCGTACGTATCTGCTGGTTCTCTTCCCGTTTCAGTCTCCGGTTGATCAGGGGTTCCAGAGTGTCCGGGTCTCCCTCCTCCAAAAAGGGAATCAGGAGTTCGTTGATATCTTCATCCGCTGACAGGTCGAAAAGGACCTCCCAGGCATCGTCGCTGTCGCTTTTTACCAGGGCATAGACAATGTCCCGTTTCAGCTCCCGGCCGGGTTCCTCCTCCAGCAGCGACCTGGCAGCTGATCCGGTTTCCGGGGAAGACATGTCTCCCAGGGCCTTGAGAGCGGCGATACGCACCGGAAGGGAGGCTCCTTCGCCGTTACCGGCGATTTCCGCCAGGGTGTTTTCCACTCCCGGGGATGAAGCCCCGATGCTGTGAAGGGCCTTCACTGCCTCCTCCTTCAGGCTCTGGTCCTGTTCGCCCCTGGCGACAAGAAAAAGAACGGAACGTACCTCGTCGTTGATGGTTCCCAGGGCACCAAGTCCCCGGAGGGCATACAGACGCAGTATTGAGTATTTTGTTCCCCGCATTTTAGCCACAGTAGAGAAGGTCTGCCACAGCAGCATGCTGGGGTGGTCTTCTCCGGCTTTTACCAGTGCCCTGAGGGCATTGATGCGCACCTCAAGGGGTTCAGTCTCGCTGGTAACGAGCTTCTGCAGGGCTGTCTGGACACGGAGGTTTCCGGAGACCCCTATCCGGTAGAGTCCCCAGGTGGCGTTCTTGCGTACCTGAGGAGAAGACGAGGTCAGCAGGCTGAAGAAGGTATTCACCGCCGAAGGGTCGGCGAGCTCAGCGAGCAGCGAGGAGGCCTCCTTCAGGTAGAGTTCATCCTTGGATGCAGCAATTCCCCGGGCCAGTGAGCTTGCGACCACCTGGGCATTCTGCGCGTACAGGACTTTCATTGCATCCCTGGCGCTTTCCCGGGTCTCCCGCTCAGGATCTCCCAGATATTCCTGGATATTTACCGCCCCCCGGACCCCGTCGGGATGCTGCCCCAGGGCCTTGATGACCTCACCGGTCATATCGGGACTGAGGTTCCCTTCCCGAAGCAGTCCCACCATCGTGGGGACCGTGGAGGGATGATTTATATGGTGGGCGGAACGCACGGCAGCCAATACCACCTTCGTATCTCTGTCGTTCTTCATGGCATTGAGTACCTGTACCGAGGATGCCTGATCGGCATAGAAAGAGAGCCCCCGGATGGCAATGGTCCTGAAGGAGGGATCAGGATTTTCCAGATACTCCGTCAACAGGGTTGAAATTCTACGGTCAGTGTATCCTCCGGCGGCCATATCGCTGAGACTTCCCAGGATTTCCTGTTCTTTTTCCGTACTGATTTCAGACTCTTCACTCTTGAGAATATCGAGCAGGGTATCCGCGCTCTCTTTTCCGCCGATCTTTCCCAGTGCCCGTATGCACTCAAGGGCCTCGGCATCGCCGGTCTCTTCACTTTTCAGCTTTTCCAGCAGGATCTGCTGGGCGTCGGGGGTCCCGATATTGCCCAGGGCACGGATCGCTTCCCTGGAAAAGGTGTCCCGCTGCAGCAGGTCGATCAGGTAGGGAACGGCGGCGTCGGATTTCAGTTTTCCCAGGGTCAGGACAGCAATGAGGGAGCGTTCGGGATTATCCGCCCTCTGCGGCATGGTTGCGTTTATCAGGGTGCTTTCGAAAATTGCGTAGTCCTCGGGTAAAAGGTTTTCCGGGAGAGGATAGCCCCTGTCGAGCAGGGTAAAGAGCTCGTCCCTGGCTTCGACAAAATCGGATTCCGCCTGACGCCACTCCTTCTGGTAGGCAAGGTTCAGCCGGGATATAAGGTCTTCCATGGTGTCCAGGGCCTTGCGGCGGGCAGAGGGAGAAAGGTACAGCCCGTCCTCTCCCATGGCTTCCCGCTCCCTGATAAGGGCGCTGATTCGGGTGCGATAGTTTATTGTAAGGATTTCCGGAATCGCGCCCTGGGGATCATCAAGGGCGTCCCGTACAGAGCTCAGTTTAGCAAGAGGGAGATAACGGTAATTCTCAATCAGAAAATCGAAAATCTCCTGGACCTGAAGAATTTCATCCCGCAGCCGGGATTCCGGAACCAGTTCATCCATGTCTTCCAGACGATCCAGACTTCCGTTCTGATTCAGATCGATATAACCCTGGCGCAGTTCCGGAAAAATGGTACCCAGCCGGGAACCCAGGGTATTGTCCACTATTCGGGGAGCTGCAAAGGCGTTCTGGAGTCCCGGAACAAGGATAAAAAGAAAGATTATCTGGAGTATCTTCAGGGTATTTCTCATAGGCTCAATCCTAATTCAGAGATTACGGGGGTGTCAATTCAAATAAATTTATATCCTCCGAGTATTCCCGGGTGTGATGGACGCTGTAATCGCTTCCCATTACCCTGCGGTCTTCGAAGGGGCCGGAAAAAACAGCCCGTACGCGCATGGTCCGGACCGTTCCTGCAAGAAAGATTGTATCCAGTTCAAGGGGGACCGGCGGGTTCCGTCCAATATAAACACGGGCTCGTGTTCCGTCATCCGAGAGGGTATAGGGATACTGGATATCGTATATCAGGAAATCATCGGTACCGTGGAAGGTGATTTCGAGACTGTCCGGTTGTTTTTCGCTGGAAAAGGAGATCCTGAAGCGGTCCCGGTCCAGGAAACGCTCCAGGTTTATGGATGTGGTAAGCAGGGGAGTGTCGTAGCTGCTCTCAAAAACAGCTTTCCGGGTATTGAATACCAGATCCTGACTGCCATCTTCTTCAAAGAGCAGCAGGGAACGGATGGGTGCCGGACTTGAAACGCTGGTTACCCGCAGCATGCTTTCGGCTGAAATCTTTTCCGTTACCCGTACCGGCTGGGGGCTTGAACCGGAGTAGGGGTCGTACCCCAGGATGTAGAGAAAGCTGATAAAGCTTATGGAGAGAGTGATAATGCCGGCGTTAATGAGGATCCTTTTCTGTGTGCTCATGGAAGGATGACGAAAAAGAAAATCCAGACGAATAAGCATCAGGAGATAGGGCAGTATCAGCAGGGAGAGAAACAGGTTTCCCCACAGAGGTGAAAGAAGCAGATATTCAATCACCCTGGTCGCCTGTTCCGCGAAGACGTTATGGAAAACCAGCAGCACCGGAACGGTGGAGAGAACAAGCATCAGGGTCTTAATCAGCCGTGAAGGGACAATGCTGAAGAGAAAGGAGAACCCGAAGGCCCACAGCAGGGGAGCCGTCATGGAGATGTCGAGACTGGTCAGAATCATAATCGAGAACATGAAAAACAGCAGGGCAGAGGATGTATAGAAGGATGAGCTGTGAGAAAAGGGCAGCCGGCGCAGGAGTCCGAAGAGAAGAAAAAAAAGCACCATGGCTACACCGCTTTTGATGAGGAAGGCGGTAAAAGGTGTGTATTGCCATATGGTCGGAAAATCCCGCACAATAAGGAGCCCCTTGAGGGCATAGGTCCCGATGAGCAGAAACAGGAAAATCAGGGACAGCAGAACCGGGATCGCCCATATATTTCGGCGAATTGTCCGTAAATAGCGCTGGAACCGGCGGGTCCGGAAAAACGGGTATCCCAGGGGCAGAATTATTACCCCCAGCAGAAAGGTTATATACTCACCTTCACCAATGGAAAAAGGGGCCCCCAGTACATCAAAGTAGAGGTAGTGCCGATCCCAGACCTGCGAAAATCCTCCGGAGTTTTCCTCCATAAAAAAGAAGAAAAATGAAAAAAAACTGGTGATCCACCGGATGGTATTCTTTGCTTCCGGAGCAGCCTCTCCCTGCAGGGTGATGCCGGGATACCCGGCCTGCAGGTACGGATTGATCCGGGTCGGACTGTGCCACATTCCAAGTCGATGAATCTGGTTTTCATTGTTCTCAAAATGATAGGCTAGCCCGGACCCCTCCAGGGATGCGATAGTCCTCCCGACAAGCCAGTAGGGGGCGACAATGCCCTCTCCTCCCGCCTGGATCAGGATCTCATCGGGAATACCCTTCAGATCCAGATAGAGAAAAGCCTGCGGTTCTTCGGGAAAAAAATCCGAAAGAAAATTTTCGGAACCGAGCTGAACTTCCTTTTCTCCGCTGAACTCGGCCCCCAGAAAGATAATTCTCAAACCGATGGGAAGCTCCCTGTTATAAAATTCCCGCGTCAGGGCAAGTCCCAGGGCCAGGTTGATTGAGCCATCCGCTCCGGGTGTACTGCTTCGAGACTGGTCCACGGGGACCAGGATGTTCAGGGTGTCCGGTTTTTCTCCCGGAATCTCGACAAGCAGGGAAGATGAGAAGGAGTGAGCGTTGTGAAGGTGCGTCAGGGGATTCCGGGTATAGTCGATCCTGTTGTCGTCAAGTACCGACTCTATATAGAAAAAAGCCGCATTTTCGCCTTTGGCCCCTTCCAGTCTTGGGTAGAGGCTGTTAAAATAGGTGAGATCGTTGAGGATCTCCCCCATGGGGGTTCGAATAATGCTTTGACCTGGTAAGGTATATGCCAGTAACAGGAGAAAAACGATCGTTGAAAGAGAACGTTTCATCTGCGAAGTAGCATACGGAAAATTGATTTCAATGGTCAAGAGAGAGGATCCGATATGACCCTGCTTCCCCATATAGAACACCGCGTTACCATCCGGAATTTTACCGGCGAGCCGGTGGTCCAGAAAAGTCTAGACGCAATTCTGGAAGCCGCCCGCCTTTCTCCTTCAGCCAAAAATCGCCAGCCCTGGCGCTTCGTAGTAATACAGGACAGCGAGGTTCTCAGGCAGATTCAGGATGCCGCCTACAATGAACCCCATGTCTCCTCCGCGCCTGTTCTTATAGCGGCCTGTACCACTAACGTAGATTACCGCATGCCCAACGGGCAGGTTTCCTATCCCATAGACATAGCCACTGCTGTGGCCTTCATGATGATCCAGGCGGAGGAGGAGAAGCTGGGAAGTTCAATTGTAACTACCTTCGACGAGACCCTGGTCAAGGAGATCCTTTCGGTACCCCATTCAATGCGGGTCGTGATGCTTCTTGCCCTGGGGCATCCAGAACATCGGCCGCTGCGTCCTCCCAGAAGAGCAGCGGATCAGATAGTCTCCTATAACCACTGGTAGCCCTAGACTGATCCGCCCGGGTTCATGATGGAATAGACGCATCGGCTTCTCTTTTCGAAGCGCTCCCTGCCCAGTTCAATCATTTCCCGAATCAGCTCTGAATAGGGGAGACCTCCGGCCTCGCACATTCGGGGGAACATGCTGATGCTGGTAAATCCCGGTATGGTATTGATCTCGTTCAGGAATATTCCGCCCCTGTCACGATCCACAAAAAAATCGACCCGTGCCATGCCTTCGACTCCGGCGGTCCTGTAGGCTTCCTCGGCAATCCGGCGCACTTCGGCAGCCGTTTCATCGTCAATGTCCGCCGGGAGCAGGAGGGCAGCGCCGTCGGGATCGATGTACTTCGCCTCGTAGTCGTAAAAACTGTGGCTGGGGAGGATCTCCCCCGGCGGAAAGCTGCGGGTATGAAAATTGCCGATTACCGAACACTCGATCTCCCGGCCGTTGACTGCGGGCTCCACCAGGGCGGCGGTGTCATACCGGAGGGCATCCTCGAGGGCCGTATTCAAAGCATCCCAGCCTTCCACCCTGGAAACTCCAACGGAGGAGCCGGCCCGTACAGGTTTTATAAAGAGGGGCGGGGTAAAGCTGTCCTTAAGCTGTTTCAGTTTTTCATCCCAGAGATCGGAGGAGGAGAACGCATCCCCATCAACCCTGATAAAGGGGACAACCGGCAGTCCCCGGGCAGCCCAGATTTCCTTGGCAGCAGCCTTGTCCATGGATAGGGAACTGCCAAGGATCCCGGCACCCACATAGGGCAGATTGCAGATTTCCAGGAGCCCCTGGACGGTGCCGTCTTCTCCGTTTGTACCATGGAGGACCGGAAAGACGACATCTATATCCAGCTGCCGTCCTTTGCAGATGAGGCCGGTTCCGGGAAGGGCGGATACCAGGGCTTCCTCATCTTCTGCAAGGGGCAGAATCTCGGTATCCCCGGGGATGTCTGTTTCAGGCTGCAGGTACCAGCGGCCGTCCCTGCTTATACCAATTAAAAGAGGTACATAGATGCTGCGGTCGATATGATGGTACACCGAACAGGCGGAGCGGAGGGAAACCTCGTGCTCACCGGATTTACCACCGTACAGAATAGCAATAACCTCTTTTTTTGACATTCCAAGTACCTCCTGATGTATGAGAACCTGTAATAAAATGATACATGATCCCGTGAATAAATCCTACCACGGAAGAGAAAGCCGGGTAAACACGGTTTCAGCTGTTCTGCATTTTTCGGGGGTTCCATCGATACGTGAGCATATCTACCCGGCCGGCTGGGGCCGGGACGCCTTCGGCTTCCAGCAGGGAGATCTGTTCCTCCCGGCCATCCCCGGATCTGAGGGCTATGCACCCGTCAACCCTGAGAACCCGGTGCCAGGGAAGGTCGTACTTTCGGCTGGATGAACGCAGAATCCACACAACTCCCCGGGCTCCCCGGGGATTCCCCGCCATTATGGCGATCTGCCCGTAGCTCGCGACACTGCCCCGGGGAATGGAGCGGACAATATCGATGACCGCGGAGCTGAAACTCATCTATAACCCAAACCTTCGAGGGCATCGATCAGGGCCTGTTCTTCGTCCCAGGGGCGGGGACCATCGGCATAGATAATGGAACCTTCGTGACCCTTGCCAAGGCAGACCAGGAGGTCCCCGGACTTCGCCATGGTACAGGCCCGGGAGATCGCCTCCCTGCGGTCGGGAATGAGGAAGAGGTTCTCCCCCCGGGCTTTTCCCTCGCAGCCTGCGGCGATCTCTTCAAGAATGGAGACCGGGTCTTCCCCCCGGGGATCTTCGTCGCAGAGAAAGACCATGTCGCAGTACTGCGAGGCGATGCGTCCCTGAATCGCTCGCTTTTCACGGTCCCGCTCTCCCGCTGAGCCGAAGAGGGCGATCAGGCGTCCCCGGCAGCGTTCCCTGAGCAGGGGAAGGAGCTTTTCAAAGGCTCCGGGACTGTGGGCGTAATCGACCAGAGCGCTAAAGGGCTGACCCCTGCGGACCGCCTGCATCCTACCCCGGACCGCCTGAAGCCCGGGAAGGAGGGGAATGAGCTCTTCCAGGGGTTTTCTCAGCATCTCTCCAGCCGCGATGAGGGCGGCAAGGGCGTTGTCCACGTTAAAGAGTCCCTGGAGCCTGAGAAAGCAGGGCCGGCTTTCTCCCTGATGGTGCAGGCTGAAGCGTATACCTTCTTCGTCTTCATGAATGTCCGCGGCCCTGTAGTCGGCTTCCGGAGTATTGCTTCCATAGAGTACGACCCGGCTTCCTTCGGCGGCTTCCACAAACCTGGGCAGATAGTGTTCCGCCGCGGGAAGTACCGCCGTGGGTCCGACGGAATGACTTTCCGACAGGGAGGCCATAAGCCGGGACTTGTCCTTTACATACTGCTCCATGGTTCCGTGGAACTCCAGGTGTTCGTGACTGATGTTTGTCAGAATCCCCAGGTTGAAATCAACATCCCCCAGGCGGTTATTCCGGGGAGAGAGTCCATGGGACGTGGCTTCCACGACCGCGTAGTCGCAGCCCCGGTCAGCCATTTCCCGGAGCAGACGATGGACCTCCGGCGGTTCCGGGGTGGACTGACGAAAAGCGTTCTTGCTCAGTTCCTCGCCGTTGTGAAACTCAACGGTGGAAAGGAAACCGCAGCGGAAACCGGCGGCGGCAATAAGCTGGCGAAGATACGATACGGTGGAACTTTTGCCGTCCGTCCCGGTAACCCCTGCGACTATCATCTGTCGTGACGGGTGTTCGTAAAAAGCCGCTGCCATGGAGGACATGCTGGTTCTGGAATTCTCCACCCGGAGATAGCAGATTTCCGGGTCATATGAATCAAGGGGGCTGCTGTGAACTATAACCCGGGCACCCATTTCTATGGCCCTGGGAATGTAGCTGTGGCCGTCGGTATGAACCCCGGGGAGGGCGAAAAAGAGGAAGTCCTCTTCCACTTCCCGGGAATCATAGGCCATCCCCCGGACCTCAGGATTTTCCGGGCCCCGGCTGTCGAGGATGTTGTCAGGAGATACGAAGTCTGATACTCTTTTTTTGGCTCTTGCAGTGGGATTTTTCACGACTTTACAGACTCCTTTTTACACGAATCCGACCAGGGAATTTTGTACAGTCTAACCCGGAGATGCGTCGACGGACAAGCGGCGCGAATTAAGAAGCACAGGTGCCACAAATAGAGTTCAGAGGCCAGAAACAGGATGTATCAGTTACGAATCAACGGAGACTTCGCCGCCGCTCATTTCCTGAAAAATTATCACGGAAAATGCGAGAACCTTCACGGCCACAACTACAAGGTCCGGGTATATCTTTCCGGGAGCCGGCTCGATGCCGGTGGAATGCTCATCGACTTCGGTATAGTAAAAGGCCACTTAAAGGAAGTCCTTGCCGGTCTGGACCACAGCAATCTGAACGAGCACCCCTTTTTCAGTTCCGGGAACCCCAGCGCCGAACTTATTGCCCGCTACATCTATGAAGAGATGGCCCCCAGAATACCCTCTGTTCATCTGGACAGGGTGGAAGTATTTGAAACCGAGAACAATGTAGCCTCCTATCTGCCGGACTGATCTGATGCCCGCGGCGGACCTTTCTTCGGACTATCTTAAACGACAGCTGATCGCCTATATAGGAAACAAGAGGCGGCTTCTGCCCTCTCTGCACCGGCTCTTTCTGCGTCTGGAGGACCGGCACCCCATACACGACATGCTGGACCCCTTTGCCGGAAGCGGCGCCGTGTCGCGTCTCGGCCGCGCCATGGGGTACCGGGTTCATGCAAACGACTGGGAGGAGTACAGCAGGATAATAAACCGGGTGTATCTGAGACTCACACCCGCAGGGTCTGCCGGTCTCTTTTCCCGTTACGGAGGTCTCGAGAAGCTCCTTGCCCGGCTGAATACCGATACAGCGGAAGCCGGGGAGACCTGTTTTTCCCTGTACTACGCCCCCCGGTCTACGGAAAACGCGGATTATCGCACCGAGCGGCTCTTCTATACCCGGGAAAATGCCCTGTTCATTGACCGGGTACGGAGCTGGATTGAACGGGAGTATCCGATCGAGGAGATGGATGACGGGAAGAGTCTGGATGAACGGGAACTTCTGATCGCTCTGCTCCTTTACGAGGCGGCAACCCACGCCAATACCTCCGGGGTATTCAAAGCCTTCCACAAGGGCTTCGGCGGTCATGGCTCCGATGCCCTCAAACGTATCATGGCCCCCATGAAACTTGAGTGTCCTGTGCTCATCGAGGGGCCCGAAGGAGAGGTCGGTTCCAGCGATGCGGCCGAATGGGTCCGCGGCAAAAGCGCAGATCTCTGTTACCTGGATCCGCCATATACCATTCACCAGTACGGAAGTAATTATCATATTCTGAATACCCTTGCCCGCTGGGACCGGCCGGAGGTTCCCCTGGAACTGGGAAAAGACGGGCGTCTGAAACGAAAGGCGGGCATCCGTGAAGACTGGGTACGGACCCGGAGCGCCTACTGCATAAAAAAAACAGCTGCGGCTGCTCTCAAGAATCTGCTCGCCGGAACCGACTCCCGCTACATTGTTCTGAGCTATAACAGCGACGGCATAATCTCCTTCGACGAGCTTTGTGATCTTCTATCCGAGAGAGGCCGCCTCTCTGTTTTTGCCGATGATTACGTTCAGTACCGGGGAGGCAGGCAGGGGCTGAACAGAAGGAACCTCACAACCGAGTTTCAGCTCGTGGTGGAGAGTACCGGGAGACACTCTTCCCGGGACACGGAAAAGATCCGCCGGTTTATCAGAATGCAGGAGCTTGGACAGCTGCTGCAGGGAGGATTTCATCCCGGACGACTTGAAGAGACGGGACTCGTAAAGGGGGGAGTACTTCTTCTTGGAAGCGTCGGAAAAGTTGCAGTTCCTGTCAGGGGCGGATTCAAACCGGATTTGTCTGCCCTTGGCCGGAAGGATTTTCATTACCTCGACGATGATGAGCTGGAAACATGCCTGGGGCTCCTTAAATCTGCTTCTTTTACGGACAACCTGGAGGAGGCTGAGGTACTGCTTTCCCTGGTTGACGGATCAGGGGAGAATAACGGAGAACTCCGCTTCCTGGAGGAGCGCTTTTTTCTGCTTCTTAAAAAGCTGGCCCATAAAAAATATCGTGATATTTACAAAGATATTTATTCCCGGGCTTTAAAAATCATGTCAGGCGAAAGGGCTCTTGAAAAACTTCGAGCCCTTAACGAGGTAGCCCTGCGGCGTTTCAGCGGTTGAGCCCATAAGGCCAGCGGTTTATCCCGCCGAAGTCGACGACATTCGTGTACCCCTCTTTATGAAGCAGCCTCGCTGCCTGGGACGATCTGTTGCCGGATCGGCAGTAGAGGATTATCAGGGAATCCCGGGACGTCTCGGGAAGGTTTTCTCCGAGAATCTGAAGCGGCAGGTTTTGTGCTGTGGGGATATATCCGGAAGAATATTCCGATGGGGTACGTACATCCAGCAGCAGATAGGAAGAATCCTGGTCATCGACGAGCTGCTTAAGGTTTTCAGGATCCCTGTAGGGAGAATCCCTGGAACCTTCCCGGGGATATAAGGACAGCAACGTAAAAGAGACGAGTATCGCGAGAGCGATATAAAGTATTATCCGCTTTTTTTCCAGTCTGTATTCCATGGGATAAATATAATAAAAACACTAATATATGTGGAGAAAAAAATACCCGGCAGCCTGACGGCATACCGGGTATCCTTCAATTCAGGGGTTCTATTCTCCGTCCTGATCGTAGAGGTACCTGAAGTATTCCATATCGGTTGTCAGGGTCTTGTTGAACTTGTTCATGGTATTCCGGTAACTCTCCAGGGATCGCCAGAATATGGCGAACTCCTCGTCGGCGCTGTAGGCGTCGGCGTAGATCTGGGCGGCCTGACGGTCGGCGTTACCTTTAACTGTCTCCGCCTCGGTGTAGGCCCGGGAGAGGATTGTACGCTTTTCGTTGTCCAGCTTACCGAGCCAGAAGGCCTTCTGACCTTCTCCCCGGGAGCGGAATTCCTGGGCCTTCTGGTTCCGTTCAGCGATCATTCTGTTGTAGACGCTTTCGGTAAGGTCGTCGGAGTAGCGGATCTGCCGGATAACGATATCGATCAGCTCGATTCCGTACTGGGGGGTTACCTGGGCGGCGGCGTCAAGCATCTCCTCGGAGAGCATGTTTCGTCCCTTGTTTACCGCGGGATAGGTCTTGTTGGCGTCGATGATAGCCGGGCTGTCCTCGTCGGGCAGTTCCTCGGTTTTTTCTCCTTCCGTTTCCGCCGTCACACGGACGACCTCGCTGCGGTCGATCTCGTTGATCACGTTGCTGTTCCGTACCGCTTCAAAAAGGGGATTATCGGCGATAACCGTCCGAATCGAAGAGTCGATAACCTCGTCCAGACGGGCGAAGGCCTGGTTCATGGAGGTTACGGATTCGTAGAAGAGGGTCGGATCAGAGATCTCCCACCTGGCGGTGGCGTCTACCCAGATAAACTGGTTTTCCGCCGTCGGCAGGCGCTGGGCGTCTCCGTCCCAGGAGAGAATCTTCTTGGGGTATTTGACCACCGTATCGATAAGGGGCATCTTGAACTTCAGCCCCGCATCCCTGGCAGTGGAAACAATGGCACCAAAACGGGTTACCACCGCCTGCTCTCCCTCGGTGAGTATATAGAAGGGGCCCAGGGCCACGAAGACCACCAGAAGTACAGCTACTACTATCAGTACAGTTGCAAGTCGTTTCATATCAAAGTCCTCCCTGTCCCTGGAGGTTCTTCAGGGGTAGAAAGTTCTCCAGATTGCGGTCGATAAGATCGGATCCCGGGTCGTTGCCGAAGACGTCCTCGATCATCTCGATGTAGAGCCTGGAACGGGTTACGTCCGGGTTCCGGCGGTACTCCTGCAGTACCGAGCTGAAGCGGGCCACATCTCCCTGGGCCCGGTTGACCTTCTCCGCAGCGTATCCCTGGGCTTCCTGTACGAGCTGCTGTGCCTGTCCCTTGGCCTTGGGGATCTCCTTGTTGTACTGCTCCCGGCCTTCGTTTATAAGACGCTCCATGTCCTGGATGGCCTTGTTGACATCCTCGAAGGCGTCCTGAACCGAACCGGCGGGGGGAACGATGTTCCGCAGCTTGACGGTGGTTATGTTGATGCCGAGGCCGTAGCTTTCCAGTATACTGTTCATGGTTTCCTGGGCCCGGATCTCGATGTTGGTTCGCTCCGATCCGATTACGTCAAAGATGGTCCGGTCTCCCACCAGACGGTTGACGATGGACTGGGAGATGTCCCGAATTGTCCGTTTTGGTTCCTGAACATTAAAGAGCCATGCCCGGGGATCGACAATCCTGTACTGAATAGTCCATTCCACATCCACGATATTGAGGTCCCCGGTGAGCATGATGGACTCCTCGGGAAAATCCGCTTTGGAATAAACTGAGGCGACTCCGGCCCTTTCTGTACGGAAACCGAACTGCTCGGTCTGGATTACCTGGGTGGGAACATTGTAGTTGCGTTCGATGCCGAAGGGCAGCTTGAACTGCAGCCCCGGCCCGGTGATTGTTTTGAAATTTCCCAGAAAGAGAGTCACCGCCTGCTCTGTCTGGTCGACAACGTAGAAACTCGACATGACGGTACCGGCGATTATTAGTACCACAATCGCCAGTATTATCATTTTCGGCCGCACCGGAAAGGGAAAGCCCTTCGGTGTCTGGTCACGGTCCGACATAAGACCTCCTGTTAATCTTACTGAACGCATCGATCCCTGTGTGGATGCGCCGTATCTGGTTAAGGGTACTTCCCTGTGCATCGAGCGTCAAGGGAGATCACCCGGAAGCTTCGGATATCCCCTTTCTCTTGCAACAGCGGCAATTATTCCATATAGTGATGAGCTATGAAGAAGAGACTGATCACCTCGGCACTGCCCTATGTTAACAATATTCCCCATCTCGGCAACCTTATACAGGTTCTGTCGGCGGACGTTTTTGCCCGTTTCTGCCGGCTCAAGGGCTACGAAACCCTCTATGTCTGCGGAACCGATGAGTACGGAACCGCCACCGAGACCAGGGCACTGGAGGAAGGAGTCTCTCCCAAGGAGCTGTGCGACCGCTATTTTGTTATCCACGACGATATCTACAAATGGTTCAACATCGCCTTTGACAAGTTCGGCCGCACTTCCACCCCGGAACAGACCGATATTGTCCAGTCCATCTTCAGGGGCTGCGACCGGCAGGGCTACATAAAAGAAGGCAGCATCGAACAGCTCTACTGTACGAGCTGTCAGCGCTTTCTGGCGGATCGCTTTGTCCGGGGAACCTGTCCCCACTGCGGCTATGATGATGCCCGGGGAGATCAGTGCGAAAACTGCGGCAAACTGCTTGACCCGACGGACCTGGTAAAACCCCGCTGCGGTACCTGCGGCGCGGAACCCGAGGTGAGGGTGACCCATCACCTCTATCTCGATCTTCCCGCCATACTTCCGAAACTCCAGAACTGGATGACCGAGGCTTCGGTCCAGGGTTTCTGGGCCCGCAATGCTGTTCAGATGACCAACTCCTGGATCCGGGACGGCCTCAAGGAACGGGCCATAACCCGGGACCTGAAGTGGGGAATCCCGGTCCCTAAAAAGGGCTATGAAGACAAGGTCTTCTATGTCTGGTTCGACGCCCCCATCGGCTACATATCCATAACCGCGACCCTGACGGCGGAGTGGGAAACGTGGTGGAAAAACCCGGAAAACGTGGAGCTTTTCCAGTTCATCGGCAAGGACAACATCCCCTTTCATACGGTTATTTTTCCTTCATCCCTGCTGGGAAGCGGTGAAAACTGGACCCTCCTGCACCACATGTCATCCACCGAGTATCTGAACTACGAGAGCGGTAAGTTCTCCAAGAGCAAGGGGATCGGCGTTTTCGGTACCGACGCCAAGGAAACGGGAATCCCCGCGGATGTATGGCGCTTCTATATATACTATAATCGCCCCGAAAAGGCGGATGCCCTCTTTACCTGGAAGGATTTTCAGGAGAAGGTGAATGGAGAGTTGATCGGCAACCTGGGCAACCTGGTAAACCGGACCCTCACCTTTGTGAACCGTTTCTATGACGGAAAACTTCCGGAGGCCGAACCGGACGCAGAGTTCTGGAAACAGGTGGCAGTGCATGAAGAGAAGATTACCGCCCATCTTGAGCGGGCGGAGCTGCGGGATGCTTTCCGGGAAATTTTCGCCCTCTCCTCCATGGGAAACAAGGCCTTCCAGGACGGAGAGCCCTGGCGGACCCGCAAGGAGGCTCCGGAAGAGGCTGCCCGGCTTCTCAGGGACCTGACTTTCCTTATCCGCGATCTGGCGGTACTGATTTCCCCCTATATTCCGGAAACCTCGGATAGAATTGCCGGCTGGCTTGGAATGGACGCGATAAGCTGGGATACCCTGGGCCGGGCCGACGGTATAACGGCCATCGCGAAGCCGGAAATCCTTTTTCAGCGTCTTGAGGATGATTTCATCGAAGGCTTACGGGAACGCTTCGCCGGCAGCCAGGCAGAGAGGGAAGCCGCCAGAAAGGAAAATCAGGAGAAGTCCGAAGCTTCGCCGGAGGATTTTTTCCGGGAACGTCTTGACCTGCGGGTTGCACGGATCGAAACAGTCGAGCAGCACCCCGACGCCGACAAGCTCTACGTTCTTCAGCTGAAGCTGGGGGAGGAGGAGCGGCAGATAGTCTCCGGTCTTGTGGACCATTACAGTATCGAGGATCTGACAGGCCGACACATCGTACTTGTCTACAACCTGAAACCTGCAAAACTCCGGGGGATAAAGAGCGAAGGAATGCTCCTGGCCGCCTCTACGGAGGGGGAAAAGGAGCTGGAGGTCCTCTTTCTGCCGGAGGTCGCACCGGGGACCCGTCTTTCCCTGGATGGAGAGGCTGCCGCGGCGGAGGGAGCAAAGCGGATCAGCATCGACGACTTTTTCTCCACCCCCATGCGGGTTGAAGATAACACGGTAATGATCGGTTCCACCGCGGTGGCAGCCGACGGAACACCTGTCCGCACAAAAAATCTCGCCAGGGGGAGCGTAGGCTGATTATGCCCGGGGCGATGATGGAAACGGTTTCTCTTGACGAACTCGACGGGTACGACAACCTGCTGCAGTCAGGCTACTGGGGAAGGGTAAAGGAGAGCTTCGGCTGGACACCCTTTGCCTTCAGTTTTAACGATCAGCCCCTGCTGGTTCTCGTGCGGCGCCTGCCCTTTGGGCAGGGTATAGCCTACGTACCCCATGGTCCCGTCAACGAGGTGGAGCCCCATTTTTTCGCCCTCTTTGCACGGAACATGATTCCCTCCCTGCCGGACTATGTAAGCTTTATCCGTTTTGATCTCCCCTGGCAGATATCTGCTGCAGAGGAGAGAAAAGGCTACCTCAAATCCCCTTTTAAAAAAGCCCCCGTTGATGTGCAGCCTCCCGACACAGTGGTCCTCTCTCTGAAGGAGAGCGAGGAGGATATTCTTGCGGGAATGAAAAAGAAGACCCGCTACAATATACGGCTGGCGGGCAAAAAAGGGGTTTCCGTTCGCAGCGGCAGCATAAAGGACCTGGAAACCTGGTACGACATCTATCGGGAGACCGCCGGGCGGGACGGCATCAGCATCCACTCCCTGGACTATTACCGCAGGGTTTTCCAGGAAGGACTGAAACGCAAGAACCCCTCTGTTCGTCTTCTTCTAGCGGAGCTTGAGGGGGAGGTTATCGCCGGGAACATCGTTGTTCTCCATGGAAAATCATCCACCTACCTCTACGGCGCCTCCCGGTCGGTACACAGGAACTGCATGCCCACCTATCTGCTGCAGTGGGAAGCGATCCGCCTTGCAAAACAGCACGGCTGTGAAAGCTACGATCTCTATGGAATCCCGCCCTATGAAGACGAGGACCATCCCATGAGCGGGCTCTACCGGTTTAAAACGGGATTCGGCGGCCGGATAATAAACCGTGCGGGCTGCTGGGATTTTCCCGTTCGCCCGGGCGCCTATACACTCTACCGAGCAGCGGAGAAGGCCAGAAACTTCTACTATAAACGTCTTCGCCGCTGATCAGAGTCCGCCCGTCCCGGCAAGACTGCGGACATAGTCCCTGAAAAGGTCTCCCCGGTGAAACTCGTTTCTGAACATCCCGAAGGAAGCGCATCCCGGCGAAAGCAGTACCACATCCCCCGGACGGGCCTCTGCCCGCACCTGCATAAGGGCTTCCTCCAGGGATTCAAAGGGTCCCCGATGCCTGATACCGGCTTCTTCCGCCGCAGCTTCAAAACGGGGCGTTGCGTTTCCTTTCAATAAATAAAGCCCCGCCACCCTGCGCAGGGCATCGGAAAAGCCGGTAAAATCCAGTTCCTTGTCCGTACCTCCGGCAATCAGCCGTACGGGAGCATCAAAGCTGGCAATTGCAGCAGCCGCAGCCTCAGGGATTGTGGCGGCGCTGTCGTTTACATACAGTACGCCGTCGATTCGGGCCACCTCTTCCAGACGGTGGGGAATGCCGTGAAAATCCGCAAGTCCGGACTTGATGGTTTCCACCGGAACCCCGGAGGATGCGAGCATTACCGCTGCGGCCAGCAGGTTGAGCCGGTTGTGAGCGCCGGGAACTGCAAGAGTTTCCGGCAGGATTTCCACTTCCTTGCCCTCCCTGCGCAGGAATCCCCTGGTCCCTTTAAGAAAACCACCCTCCAGCGCTGCGGGAAGTTGATTATTGGAAAAGTAGAGGACCCTGGCTCGGGACTCCCCGGCATATTTCCGTCCGTAAGGGTCGTCATAGTTGAAAACCGATACATCGTTACTGTCCTGATTGGAAAATATCAGGGCCTTGTCGGCAACATAATCCTCGAAGCTGTCATAACGGTTCTGGTGATCATGCATTATGTTGGTGATCATGCTGTACCGGGGCTTCAATACCTCCCGGGGAAGACAGTCCGCCAGCTGCCAGGAAGAGAGCTCCAGAACCACCGGTGCATCCTTCTCTTTGAGGCTGCCGTTTATCATATCCCTGAGCAGGAAATTCAGGGGACTGATGGTGATGTTTCCTCCCAGGTCGGTTTCGCTTTTGATTGTCGACAGAACATGGTGCACCGCGCTGGCCGTAGTAGACTTACCCTTGGTCCCGGTTATGGCGAAGACTTCGCGGCCGCTGAGGCCCAGGAAAACAGCGATATCGCTGCTCACGTGGTGTGCGGCCTTCAGGTATTCCGAACCCGAGGGTACCGCCGGGTTCTTTATGACCAGATCGGCTCCGGAAAAGTCCTCCAGGCGATGTTCTCCCAGGCGATATTCGATTTCCAGGTTCTTCAGGTCGCTCAGGGAAGCGGAAAGTTCCTCGGAACTTCTCAGGTCGGTGACCAGCACCCGCGCTCCAAGGCTGGCGAAAAAACGGGCGGCTGCGGCACCGCCGCCGTGGAGTCCCAGACCCATAACGGTTATCCTCATGCCGGGAATATCTTCAAGTTGCAGATTCAAGCACAAACTCCTTCATGTCGTGTTCATTCAGATAGCGTTTAAAACGGATCTCCTTCCATAGGCCGTTCCAGACAGGCGGTATCCGTTCTTTCAGGGAGGTGAAAATCGGAAGCTCCGGACTGAAGGACTCTTTTTTCAGATGATTCTGTATCTCTTCTATCTCCGGCTCTATAAACTCGAGAGCCCTCTTCAGGCGGGGGACCCCCCGGCGTCGTCCTTCAGGATCGGGATCCAGAAGGGCATGACAGAGGGAACGGTATTTACAGGTAAAAGGGTAGTAGGGGTAAAGGCTGGTCTCCCGGGGAATGAACAGACGGGAAAAGAACTTCGTCAATTCATGATCGATCCATATGCCCTGGACAAAATAGCCCCTGCCGGTTTCTCCTATCCAGGTCTGGGAGATAATCTGTCTGACAATAAAACCGGTGACCCTTCGTTCGTCCAGGAGTATTTCATCCAGGGGGATCAGATCACAGTCCAGATAGATATTCCGGGTACGGTAACGAGGGGTACGGTCATTGCCGCCATGATCGATCATTTCGCCGTCATGAGTCCGAAAGCTCAGGTCCAGTCGTCCAAGATACAGAAATGAGAGCTTGTTGAGGCGGAAAACCTGAAAAAAACAGGGACGAAGGACTTCTGAGGCATCAAAATAGTAGCTGGTCTCATGGAAAAACCCGGGAATAAGGGGAAGCAATGCTTCAATTACCTGCCGTACAGGCGCAAGGTACTCCTCTTTCGGGGTGCTGCGGCGAATGTCATGATGGATGGGAATTCCTGGAACCTCGATTTCTTCGGGCAATTTAAGAAAAAATTCCTCGTTCTGGTTGAAATGCTGAGGCAGCACAAGGCTTTCGGATGATAAGGAACGGATCATTTCGTTGATCCGGGAATCAGTATACCGGACCGGTATTGTATTGACGGTGGTATCCACTGTGCACATCATACTGACATCCCGGGCGAAATTCAACAACAATAACAATTCCGGTAAAGCCTTCGGGGGGCCTTGACTTTGGCGTCGAATACCCTGCATACTCCTCATAACTTGTTTAGTATCTTAGGATTATGTATTGCATGATTCTCGAATGAGCGGGAATCCGGATACAAACCCAAACTAAAAGAGAAAGGAGCCGGTTGCTGTGCCTTGCGGACGAAAAAGAAAGCGACATAAGATTGCGACCCATAAGCGGAAAAAAAAGCTTCGGAAGAACCGACACAAGAAGAAATAACAAGGTTGACAAGGGATTGGCCGTCCGCAGGGATGCCAATCCCCGAACCTTGATGGTTCTCCCATATGAGACGTTTGACAGCCCTTCTATCAGCATTAATCCTTTGTACTGCCTTACTTGGTGCTGATAGTCTTGTACCCCCCGATTTCCCCGGCTATCTGAGCGCCGCCGGATCTCTGCAGGTTGGAGATCTGGTGGGGGTAAGAATAGATTCTGAAACTTCCATGACCTATACCTCATCTTTCAGCACCGCCGGAAGCGTTTCTCTTACCTTTACAGGAGGCGAGGGAGATGGACTTTTCAATTTTCTTCCTTCCGGCTCCAGTCAAAACCAGTCCACCGCAGACGGCGAAGAGGAAAGCATTCTGTCTACCCGGCTGGGGGCGCGTATTGTGCAGACCGGACCTTCCGGTGCCGTTTTCCTGCGGGGCAGCAGAGAAACGCGGATAGACCGGGCAGTTCAGCGTGTGGAAATAGAGGGCTGGGCAAATATTCGTGACCTGGACGAGGATGCTACAGTCGACTTCGATAAGCTGGCCGATTCGGTTCTGGTTTTCTCCAGTTTTATCCGCGGAGATGAACAGGTTATTACTGATACAGACCTTCAACGCCCGGAAGAGGCACAGGCTCCACCGGAAGAAGAAGCGGCGGCAGGGCAGGAGCTTCCACTGCTGCCGGAAGGCGAAGAGGTGCCGGAAGCCCTGAACGAAATACCTGCAGAAAATTTACCTGTGGAGACGCAGCAGACAGGAAGTGCGTATACCTTGTCCGAAGATACCCGCCGGAGACTGCTTCTTGAATATATAAATAATATGATATATCTGTTGTTTTCTCCTGCAGAATAGCAGTATCTTACAAAGTATGACTGGAGAAGCTGTATGGATGATTCCCTGTTAAATACAATAAACGGTCCTGAAGATCTTCGTAAGCTGGAAAAGAACAGTCTCCCCCGGCTTGCCCAGGAGATACGGGAACGCATTATAAGCGTTGTAAGCAGAAACGGCGGACATCTGGCCAGTAACCTTGGGGCTGTTGAGTTGAGCATGGCCCTGCACCTGGTTTTTGAATCACCGAAGGACAAGCTGATCTGGGATGTGGGACACCAGTGTTATACACACAAGCTCCTGACCGGCCGAAACAAAAGTTTTGACGGTATCCGTAAAAAAGACGGTATAAGCGGATTTCCAAAAAACAGCGAGAGTCGCCACGATATCGTGGAAACCGGGCATGCATCGACTTCCATCTCCGAGGCCCTGGGGGTTCTGACCGGTCAGGAAGTGGCAGGAGCTGACGGGGCAGTGGTCGCGGTAATAGGCGATGGTGCAATGACCGGAGGCATGGCCTTCGAGGCTTTGAATCATGCCGGCCATCTGAAAAAACAGCTGATAGTCGTACTGAACGACAACACCATGTCCATCAGCAAGAACGTCGGCGCCCTTACGGTCAGCGGTAAATGGCTTTTATCCAGTTATTTGAGCCGGCTCTTCGCTTCCAAGAGGTATCAGAGGCTGCGAGAAAAGTTTGACCAGGGAATAAAGGGACTTCCCCTTATCGGTATGAAGCTCTTTGATCTCAGTGTACGCATACGGAAGGGTTTCAAGGCGGTTCTCTATAAAGAGAGTATTTTTTCGGATCTCGGTTTTGAATACGTCGGACCCATCGACGGTCACAGCATAACAAAGCTGAAAGAGGTTTTTGAAGAGGTCAAAAAGATCGGCCGGCCGACGGTTGTCCATGTGGTAACCCAGAAGGGCAGAGGATACGAGCATGCCGAGGGTAACCCGACGCTTTTCCACGGGATTGCCCCCTTTACCGTCGAAGACGGAAAGCTGACCGAGAGGGCTTCCTACTCCTTCACAGCGGCTTTTTCCGACAGCATCCTGCGGAACGCCGAATCCGACAAGCGAATCACGGCTATAACTGCAGCCATGTCCAAGGGAACAGGTCTGCATGCCTTCCAGGAGCGCTTTCCTGATCGATTCTTTGATGTGGGAATTGCAGAGGAGCACGCAGTAGCTTTCGCGGCTGGACAGGCACGCTCCGGATGCCGTCCGGTTGTGGCCATCTATTCCACCTTTATGCAGCGCACCGTGGACCAGGTTATTCACGACATCGCCCTTCCCGGCCTTCCGGTCGTCATTGCCATGGACAGGGCAGGACTGGTCGGAGATGACGGTGAAACCCATCAGGGTATTTACGATATCGCCCTCTTCAAGGCTGTTCCCAATATGACGATCCTCGCTCCAGGCTGCAGGCAGGAGATGGCAGCCGCCATGGATTATGCTTTCAGACTGAACAGCCCCTGCATGCTCCGCTATCCCAAGGGAAGCGCCCTGGGATGGGAGGATCTTGCCGATCCCTGGGAGACCGGCAGAGGGAAGCTCATAAGTGAAGGACCATCCAATACTCTGCTGATAAGTCCCGGCAGTCTTCTGAAGGAGGCCCGTTCCGCCACGGCAGGACTTCGGGAAGAGGGAATCTACTGTGACATATACAATCTTCGCTTTATCAAGCCCCTGGACGAGGATTATCTTGCAGAGCTGCTTGATTCCTATTCCAACGTAATATGTATCGAAGATGCAGCCCGCATCGGCGGTATCGGTGAGACCCTGGCTTCCATCGTTCAGCAGCGCCAGCTGAACTGCGGTTTCGCATATTACGGTCTTCCGGATACCTTCTATGCCCAGGGGACCCGGGAGGAGCTGCTCGCGGAGTTCGGACTCGACGCGGCCGGGATAATCGGCCATATAAGAAAATCAGAAGAGTCAGAGCTCGCCCTCTACAGTTATAACCGCAAACAGAAAGCCGAGGGAGCCTGAAACGAAAAAAGGGGGCCGTAAGCGGCCCCCTTTGCACATTCCGTCCTCCAGGTACTAATATCGCAGACTCTTCATGGAAGTCATGAATCCCCGCAGTCTGGCGCCCACGGTTTCGACGGGGTGGTTTCTGATTTCCCTGTTTACCCTGATCAGTTCTACATTGTCCACGTCGTTACTGCCGCCTTTAAAACTCTTTCCCGCAACATCGGTATCGATTTTTTTCATGAAGTCCTGCAGCAAAGGAACGCAGTCGTTTGCAAAGAGGTAACAGCCGTACTCAGCGGTGTCGGAGATTACCTTGTTCATTTCATACAGCTTCTTACGGCCGATAAGATTCGCGATCAGCGGTACCTCATGAAGGGATTCATAATAGGCCGATTCCGCCTTTATTCCGGAAGAGGTCATGGTTTCGAAGGCCAGCTCGACTCCGGCTTTTACCATGGCTACCATGAGGACTCCGTGGTCGAAATACTCCTGCTCGCTGATCTCCATGGTCCCGGTAGGGGCTTTTTCAAAACCCGTACTGTTGGTTTCTTCCCTCCAGCGTAGAAGGTCTTTGTCGTCGTTTTTCCAGTCCTCCATCATGGTGGAGCTGAACTTTCCGGACATTATGTCGTCCATATGCTTCTGATAGAGAGGAGTCATAAGCTCCTTCAGCTCCTCGGAAAGTTCGAAGGCCCTGATCTTGGCGGGATTGGAGAGGCGGTCCATCATGTTGGTTATGCCACCGTGCTTCATGGCTTCGGAAACAGTCTCCCATCCGAACTGTACAAGTTTACAGGCGTAATCTTCCTTGATGCCTTTTTCGACCATCTTGTCAAATATAAGAATGGAACCGGTCTGGAGCATGCCGCAGAGAATGGTCTGTTCTCCCATGAGGTCGGATTTTACCTCCGCAATAAAGGAGGACTTGAGTACCCCCGCCCGGTGTCCACCTGTACCGGCGGCATAGGCCTTGGCCAGTTCAAGCCCTTCGCCCTTCGGATCGTTTTCCGGATGAACCGCGATCAGGGTGGGAACGCCGAAACCTCGTTTGTACTCTTCCCTGACTTCTGAACCCGGGGATTTGGGGGCGACCATTATGACCGTGATATCCTCACGGATCTGTTTTCCCTCTTCCACGATATTAAAACCGTGGGAATAGAGGAGGGCAGCTCCCTTTTTCATGAGGGGCATGATGGTGTCTATAACGGCTGAGTGTTGTTTGTCAGGGGTAAGATTGGCCACAAGATCAGCCTGGGGAATCATTTCGTCATGGGTGCCTACGGCAAAACCGTTCTCCGTGGCATTGATAAAAGACTGACGTTTCCGGCTGATTGCCTCCGCCCTCAGGGCGTAGGAGACGTCAAGGCCGGAGTCGCGGAGATTGAGTCCCTGATTCAGCCCCTGGGCACCGCAGCCCACAATCACGATCTTTTTTCCCTTCAGCTTTTCAACTCCGGAAAATTCCGCGGAGTCCATGAAGTCGCAGGTGCCCAGCTGTTCGAGCTGTCTGCGCAGGGGAAGTGAATTAAAATAGTTCATATTTACTACCTTTTTCCGTTCAGAGTTTATATACGTAAACTAGCATAAGCGTATGCAGAGACCCTGTCAATATTGAAAATATTGCAAAAATAACAACGCAACGATGCGTAATATGCAACTAAAACTATTGCAGTATCTTGGCCACATGTGTTCTACTTTTCCCGATGGAAAAGGACGATTTTCTGGTACGGGTGAGGAATGTTTCATTCATTACTCAGGAGCGGGGCGGACAGAACTTTCCCGACTGCGATATTCGCTTCGGCAGATGTACTGTGCTGTACGGACCCAACGGCAGCGGAAAAACCTGGTTCAGCAGGGTACTGGCCGGCGAGATCGAGCCGGCGGTGGGCATACGTACAGAGGCGCCGGAACTGAAGGGCAGGGTGGAGCTCGTCTCCTTTGAAACGGGCTTACGCCTCATAGAGGCTGAGAAACACCGGGATGAGAGCGATCTCAACGGCGGCGCCGCGGATCTGGGACGTCCGGTTAAGGAGTACCTTGGAACAGAAGATAGGATCCCATCCCGGTTCATGGGACTTATTCAGCGTTTTCGTATTGATACCCTGCTCAATCGGGGGCTGCGGGCCCTCTCCTCCGGGGAGCTGAGGAAGGTCCTTATTCTGCATGCTCTCATCGACGAGCCGCTGCTTCTGATTCTCGATGATCCCTTCGACGGCCTGGATATTGACGCCAGGCAGGAACTTACCGATTTTCTTGAGCACCTTCTCGACCAGTGCTCCCTTGTTATTGTAAGCGGACGGCGCCGGGAGGCTCCGGAATATACCGACCAGTTTCTGGAACTCTCCGCACCGTCCGGGGCTGCCTGTTCCTCGTCCCCGGACTTCCGGAGGAACGAGAACAGGAAGCTCTGGGACAAGATTCGCTCCCGCAGTGGCGATAATGGGAATGAAAATAAAAACGCTACCTCCCTTCTGGAAATGAAACAGGTCAGCGTCTCCTACAGGGAAGAAGTCATACTCCGGGATATTAACTGGCGGGTACTCTCCGGCGAAGCTTGGAAGATCTCCGGTCCCAACGGAGCCGGTAAAACCACCCTTATGGAACTGGTCAATGGTGATAATCCCAAGGCCTACGGCCAGGAGATATACCTTTTCGGCAGGCGAAAAGGCTCCGGTGAGAGCGTCTGGGAGATCAAGAAAAGGATCGGGCATGTATCTCCCGCCCTCCATATGCGGCAGCTCATGGGGATCCCGCTTATGGACGTGGTACTCTCAGGTTTTTTCGATACCCTGGGCCTTTACGACAAAGCGAAGGATATTCAGATTGATGAGGCCCGGGAATGGTCCAGGCTGTTCGGCCTGGAGGGCTATCTGAATGCGACGATGCGGCAGGTCTCTTTCGGAATTCAGCGGGTGGCCCTGATTGTACGGGCCCTGATCAAACGACCGGAACTTCTGCTTCTGGACGAACCCTGCCACGGTCTCGACGATCATAATACCGGAATGGTACTGAATGCGGCGCAACTGATTGCCGAGCACAGGATTGCAACCCTTTTATACGTGAGCCATGATCCTGATCATCAGGTCCCCGCAATTACCCATAACCTGGTGCTGAAGACCCATGGAGAGGGCGGCTACACCGCCGAGGTCCGGGAACTCTAGAAACGGAAACCGGCACCGATCATGATGCTGGTGATATCCAGATCCTCCGGTTCCGGAAAGATTTCGTCCGTGGAGAGTTCCGGGACATAGGTATAGTTCATGCGGGCGGAAAGGCACAGATCGCTGAGGTAAAAATCGAGGCCTCCTTCGAAGCTGATGCCGAAGCCCTCCTCCATCCATCCTTCACCGGGGTCCCAGTTGTCTCCCAGGGTAAAAATGACGTAGTTCAACCCGCCGCCGAAAAAGAGGGACGAAAAGCCTCCCACAGGAAGCAGCATGCCGAAGCTCAGTCGCAGATCAAGAACAGAAAAGTCTTCCGCCTCGTAGCCGTCATCTCCCTCAAAATCCTGCCATCCGTAGCCCATACTCGTGGCGAAATAGAAGTTGTTGGTCATGTCGAGAAGGAGATGCATGTCGAATCCGTTGGTCGGCAGATCATAGGAAAATGGATAGGAATAATTATCCTCCACCATATCGATGGCAGTACCGGCAAAGCGGGGCAGCATCCATGAGAATGTCAGGTGGGACCGCCTCGGTTTTTTTACGACTGGCTGCTGAACCGACGGAGAAGCTTGAACCTCCTGCCGCGACTCCTGGGGCTCGGGTTGTTCCTGTCGGGGGGGGGTGGTTTCGCGCCGGGGGCTCTCTTCGGCAAAGACAGTGCCGGTAATTTCTGTCTCCGGCTGATCCCCCCGAAGACTCTGCACCAGCTGTTTGCCCACCCGGCTGGAAAGCTCGAAGATTACGGCCGTTGAGCCCTCCGCTTCGGCGGAGGTCTGGGCGATTATGCGTCCGGTTTCCACGCTGATAATTTTGGCGCTGATGACATAGAACAATTCGATGCGGGTTACCCTGGAAACACAGACATAATCGGCACCCAGAAAATCCCCCGCTTTTTTTACGTCCGCTTCACTAACCAGCCCGGACAACTGGAACTCCTGCTCGTTGAGAATCTGCTCCACGTAGGTACGGTCGAGTATTTCGTAGAGATTCGAGGACACAAGTTCTTCCGCGATTTTGTCGGCTATCGTCACACTGAGGGCGGAATATACGCCTTCACCGGTAACGGCGTTGGGAATTGCCATGGTTTCAGACCAGCCGGCAAGACATACAAACAGAAAAAGGAATGGGGTAAAAAGAAGTTTTCTGAGACCCATCGGCCACCTACCTTACGCCATGATCTAATATATAGAATAGGCCATGAAGGGGGCCAGCACAAGAAATTACTGAAAATAATACTGCATAACTGAGATATCTTTTTACGCGGTGCCCCGTTTTATGAGTTCCGGGTAGAGAAGGGTATGGGAGGGCAAATCCCGGCCAAGAAGAATGTCCGCAATGGCCCTGGCAAGCATGATGCCGGTCATCTCCTCTTTATTATCGATTACCGTCATTGGCGGGTTGGATATCCGGGAGAAGATGGTGTTGTTGAATCCGATTACCTGAACGTCCCGGGGAATTACTCTGCCCATCCGCTCGAGCTCCTGCATTGCCCCAAGGCAGGTAATGTCGTCACAGCCGATAAGGGCCGAATAGTCCACGTTGCGCCGGGAAAGTTCCCTGATTGCAGCGATGCCGCCGTCCAGTCCGCTTTCTGTCTTTACAACCAGGTTTCTGTCATAGCTGATACCGTATTCCTTGAGCTTTTTACGGTATTCGCTGCGTTTCTGTTTTCCAACCAGGGTATCGTAGTCCTGGATATAGGCAATACGGCGGATTTCCTTATCCTGAACAAGGTAATCCATCGCAAGGTCTATGCCATGGGACTCTTCCGACGATATATTGTAGATGTTCGGCCCGGTGAGTATTGTGTTGTGCATAACTATGGGAGTGTCGGATAAATATCGCTTAATGCTTTCCGCCGTTTCATCGGAGGATAAGACAGAACCGACCATTATGACCCCGTCAACCTGCTTTTCCGCAAGAACACGAATGTAATCGAACATCTTTTTTTTGTCGTAGCCGGTGTTGCAGAGAATGGTATTATAGCCGCTGGCGCTCAGTTTCTGTTCGATTGTAAAGGCAATATTCGCATAGTGCAGATGCCGTACATCCACCGCCAGAACAGCGATCACGTTGGTCGATTTGTTGACAAGGCTCTTTGCGACCGCACTGGGAACATAATTGTGTTTCTTTAATACCCCGAGGACCCGTTCCTTGGTGGCCTTTCGTACATTCGGATGATTGTTCAATACCCGGGAAACGGTAGAAATTGAAACTCCCGCTTCCTTTGCCATGTCGTAAATATTCACGTTGCTCCCACAATGATAGACTATTCCACTCTTCAGGACAGCGTACAGTTTTGTGCGACCATGATAAACCTAAGGCGTATGCTTTGACAACCAAAAGGTTCGGCGAAAGGGAATGCCTTACCGGTGACCTTACATGAATCGGGGCAGATCTTTCGTCTGCCCCGATTCCTTAGTCTCAATTACGGGAGATCCTATTTTGCAGCGGAAAGAACCGCATCAATAAGACCGTTCTTGTACTTATCTTCGTACTCGTTCCACAGGGAGCTGGTGGCTTTGCGGAATGCATCAAGGTCCGCAACGTCGTTGAACTCAACGCCTTCCGCCTTGAGGGCATCTATCGCCTTCTGAGTATTTTCCGCCCAGATGCTTCGTTCGTAGGCTACTGCTTTCTGGGCTTCTTCGGTAATGATCTTTTTCTGATCATCAGAAAGCTTTCCCCAGGTTTTTGCGGAAATGGCAAAAAGGTCGGGGGTCATGAAGTGGCGTGTCCAGGAGACGTAATCGGTAACCTCATACAGTTTGAGGGTGTAGAGGGTGATGGGGCTGTTTTCCCATCCGTCGAGAACTCCCTGCTCGAGGGCAGAGTAAACATCAGCCTGACTCATGGGAGTTGCAATGGCTCCCATGCGATTGATTCCTTCCAGGGTGATGTTGGTGGGAATGGTCCTGATCTTGAGTCCGTTCAGGTCAGAGGGCCTGTTAATGGGGCGGACGTTGTTCATCAGACTTCGGGACCCGCCATAGAAGTATCCGAGGGGGACAAATCCTTTTTTCAGCAGGGCCTCTGCAAGAATGTCTCCGGCTTTGCCGTTCAGGGACGCATAGAGGTGGTCTTCGCTCTGAAAGAGAAATGCCAGGGCGAGTACTTCCATTTCAGGAACATAGTTGGCAAAGGCACCGGCAAACTGATTACACATATCGATGGTTCCAAGCTGCACACCTTCAACCATCTCTTCGTTGCCGCCGAGCTGGCTGTTGGGGAAAAGCTCTACTTTTACCTGACCGGCGGTCCGTTCGGCAACACCCTTGGCAAACTGCTGGAGAGCCATGTTCATGGGGTGATCCAGGGGAAGGGTATTTGTTACCCTGAGGGTCATAGCCTTCTGACCGGCGTCCTCTCCCTGTCCGTTGGCGAACACGAATGCTCCGATAAGAAGCACGACAAGAACAATACCTAGTTTCTTCATATATCCTCCGAAGAAAATTTATTTAATATACCCGGTTAATTCGGGTATCCAGAGCGAGAGTGCAGGTATGAAGGTGACAAAAAGAAGGACCAGTACCATGGCGCCCAGATAACGCAGATAGGTACCCATCATGTCGCTTAACTTTGCCCCTGAAATACCTGAGGCTACGAACAGCGCTACTCCGACGGGGGGAGTACACTGTCCTACCGCCATGTTAACGATGGCCATTACGCCGAAATGAATGGGATGGACTCCCAGTTCCTGAACCACGGGCCAGATAATGGGAACAACAATTATGATAATCGCTGAAGGATCCAGAAAGGTTCCCAGAACAAGAAAGAGAATGTTAATCAGAATCAGCAGAATCCAGCGGTTGTCCGTCAGGGATACCAGAAAGTTTGCAATCTGGGATGGAATCTGTTCCGCTGCAAGCACCCAGCCGAAGCTGGCGGCAGCTGCAATGGTAAGAACAACGACACCGGTGGTGAGAGCCGATTTTACCAGAACATGGGGCAGATCCTTGAAGCTGAGCTCCTTGTAGACAAAAAAGCCGATGATGAAAGCATACAGCGCGGCAATTACCGAAGCTTCGGTGGCGGTAAAGATTCCCGCTGTGATTCCTCCGACGATTATTACCACTGTAAAGAGGGCCAGGAATGAATCTGCGAAGGATCTGAGCATCTCCCTGAAACTGGCCCGGGGTTCGGGATCTATCTTGCGGATCTTGGTATAGATAATATTTACAGCCATGAGGGACACACCGATCAGTATTCCGGGAATGATTCCACCCATGAACATTCCGCCGATGGAGATACTGGCGGTTACGCCGAGGATGATCATGGGAATACTGGGAGGAATGACTATTCCGATGGACCCGGCGGTGGCCATAACGCTGGTGGCAATATCCTTTCCGTAGCCCTTGCGCTTCATCGCGGGAATAAGGAGACTTCCAACAGCCGCGGTATCCGCCGCTGCAGCACCGGAAAGTCCTGCAAAAAACATGGCGGCCATTACGCTCGCATTGGCAAGACCTCCACGGATATGACCGATTATATTTGAGGCAAAGGTTACCAGACGTCTGGATATTCCGCCGCTGTCCATGAATCCCCCGGCAAGAATAAAGAAGGGAACGGCTATCAGGCTGAAATTACTGCTGGCTCTGAACATTTTTACCACAATGGCAAAAAGGTCGATGTCGCTGAAAAAGAACATTGATACGACCGTGGAAATGAGCAGTGAAAAGGAAACCGGGGCCTCGAGAATCAACAGAATAATGAAGGTCAGAAACAGTGTTGCAATCATTCCAGGTCCTCCAGTGCTTCAGATTCGATGTTCAGATACACCTCGGTGGTCTTCTCTACACCGTGAATCAGAATAAAAGCCCCGCTGATGGGCATAGACAGGTAGGCCCAGAACATCGAAATGGGAAGAATATTCATGCGCTGAATATGATTCGCGATGGCAAGACGGGTTCCCATGTACAGAAGAAAAACGGCGAACAGGCATATGAGAACCCATATTACAAGACGAACCGTTTTTAACAATTTCTGAGAAAAATGTTTTGTTACAAGATCAACGGAAAAGTGGGAATTGGTATAGATGGCCATACTCGCTCCCATAAAACTTGCCCAGGTAAAGGAGTAGGTGAGCAGTTCCTCTGACCAGCCTATGGGGGCTTTCAGAATAAAACGGGAAAATACCTGGAGAAATCCGAAAATGAGCATTCCCACCATCAGGATTATCAGGCTTGTCTTTTCAATCAGCAGAATTATATGGTTTACCCGTCCCATGATTCGTAAAACGGGGCCATTATCGCCGGATGACATGGGCACCTCCTTATTTTTTTCCTTTAAGGTAGTTGTATATGCCTGAGGGTATGTCGATACCATCAGAGAGGCTGCGTTTCATTGCAGCGGCTTCCAGTTCGCCAGGAACCATTACCTTCTCATGACCGGGAGCTGGGGGCTGAGAATGGAGTTCGTCTATCATAGCCTGCGCTGTAGAGAAGACGGCGGGACCGGTAAAGATGGAAGGATCTATAACAAGGTGAAATCCGGAAAGGTTACGGAAGGATTCAAGGTCACTGTACATCGGCTTCACATGGGGGCCGAAAACCCCGCCGACCAGCAGGCCCGTCAAAGCTTCCACCATCATGTTGATGCCGTAACCCTTGTATCCTCCGAAGGGAAAAAGTGAATAAGCCGCATTGGCGTCGGTAGTGAACTCGCCGTCTTCGGTTACCGCCCATCCTTCCGGTATTTTTATTCCTTTTTCCCGGGCATAGAAGATCTTGCCGAAGGCCACTTCGCTGGTTGCCATGTCAAGAAGAATGGAACCGCTTTCACCCGGAAAACCAAAAGCGAAGGGGTTTGTACCAAAGAAACGTTTTTTCCCGCCGAAGGGAACGACCGCGGAATCGGTGTTCGCTGAAACCATGGAAGCCATCTTTTCTTCCAGCGCCATATTGACGTAATAGGCAAGGGCGCCGCAGTGGCTGCTGTTCTTTACGCCGATGAGGGCGATTCCCTGATCCCTGGCGATTTCAATGGCTTTTTCAGTGGCCATTTTTGCAGCGATATGGCCCATACCCCCGTCTGCATCGATGAGACCAACAACCGGCCTGATCTCTTTCACGGATAAATCGGGTTCAAGGTTGATTCCGCCCTTGATAATTCTTTCGACGTAATGTTCGACCCGCAGAACTCCGTGGGAGTGGGTGCCCCGTAAATCTGCAAAAACAAGGATTCCGGCAACTGTTTCTGCATCGGGGACTGTCATTCCCGCCTCACATAGACGCATAACGGCAAGATTTTTCAGCTCTTCTGCCTGCACTCTGATCATTTCATCTGACATCCTGTACTCCGGTTGAAAATAACTTGGAAGCGCTTTCAATTAAAACTTCGTAGATGTATCATAATACGAGTTCTCTGGTTTTGCAAGGAAAAAGTTGAAATTCGAAAAGAAGCCTTCATAACGAGTTTCCAGGCGTACAAACCTCCGAACATCGGTGGATTATCCATAAAAAACCCGGTTTCATCATTCGGCAGGGAAGGGAAAGCTGTATCGACAACTGTATTTTTCTCTGGTATAGTATAGATGTAAAGCACATCAAGGGCGTAAAATTTGTTACTGTAAAAGCGCTTTCATTTAAGGAGAAGGGTTATGGATGCATATGTTCTTCATGGACCGGGAGATTTACGCAGAGAACAGCGGCAGGAGCGAAAACCCGCCGCCGACGAGGTTCTAATCGATGTAAAACGGGTAGGAATCTGCGGTTCTGATATTCACTATTACCAGCATTTTAAAATAGGGCAGTTTATTCCCCGGGCACCACTGGTCCTTGGCCATGAGTTCGCAGGACTCGTGGTCGAAGTCGGACCGGACGTAAAAAACATCAAGGTCGGAGATCGGGTGACGGCGGAACCTTCCATCGAGTGTGGAAAGTGCAGGTACTGCAGAGCAGGACGATACAACCTATGTACAAATCTTCGATTTTTAGGTACCGCCGCCACTGTGCCGCATATTGATGGAGGATTTGCCGAGAAGGTCCTGGTCCCCGAAAGTCACTGCTATATTCTGGACGATTCACTGGATTATGGTGCAGGAGCAATGATCGAGCCTTTGGCGGTGGGAGCGAATGGAGTTATGCGTGCGGGCACGGTTGCCGGATATCGCGTTCTTATTGTCGGAGGCGGAACAATAGGACAGATGGTCCTGGGGGTTGCAAGTGCCCTTGGCGCCACCGACATTACCCTGGCCGATCCGGCGGAATATCCCCGGGAATTTGCCTTGTCCCATGGCGCCAGCGCGGCAATTGATCCCACCGAAAAGGGGATCGGGGAGAAACTTTTTGCCCAGGGGGGATTCGATGTGGTCTTTGAGGCCTCCGGCGCACCTGCGGGACTCAGTTTCGCATATCAGACAGCAGCCCGGGGAGGCAGGATAGTCCAGATAGGAACCCAGCCTGACAGCGTAGCCTTGCCTGTTAATCTCGTGATGTCCAGGGAGCTTACGGTTTTTGGTTCCATGCGCTACGCCCATGTGTATCCCATGGTGCTGGATCTGATCCGTTCGGGAAAAATCGCAGTTAATGATCTGATCTCCGCGGTTTATCCCTACGATAAGATGCAGGAAGCGATGGACCGGGCGATTTCAAAGGATAAAGTCGTTAAAGTCCAGGTCGAAAGAGCATAGAAGCTATCAGGGAGCATTATTCCAATAATGCTCCCTGCATTCGAAATCACACCGTAAACTCAAGCGTGTAGCGGGTACCTCCGGTGGAATCAACACGTATGGTTCCGTCGATCTGCTTCGTGAGCAGTTTGATCAGTTCAAGACCAAACCCTGATACAAGCTCCAGGTCGTCAGGTGCAGGCAGACCGATTCCGTCATCGGCATAGACGATATTAATTGTTCCATCCTTGCGGAAAGCCTTCAGGGAGATTCTTCCGTCGGTTTTTTCTGTGAAGGCGTATTTCATGGAGTTGGTAAACATTTCACTGATCATAATTCCGATGGAAGAGAGGATTTTCGTGTCCAGTACGATATCTTCAATATCTATCTCCGTTTCAATCGCTTTTCCGGAGGAATATTGTGTTCGAAGGTCATCGATAAGGGAGGGTAGAAAAACCTTGATACTGAGCCTGGTAAAGCTGTCCGAACGGTACAGCTTATCGTAGAGAACCATCATACCCTGAATCCGGTTTGCGGCATCCTGCAGGATTTCCGGGCATGATTTGTCGCTTTTCAGTTTACTTTGAATTGATAATAAACTCCGAATAACACCCATATTGTTCTTTATACGATGATGGGCCTCTTTAAGCAGGATTTCTTTTTCATGGAGAAGAGAAGCTATCTGCTCTTCCGCCTTCTTGCGTTCCGTAATGTCCCGGGCGATACTGAGTATTGCCCGGCGTCCGCCGTAGGTTATAAGGGTGGAACAAATTTCCACCGGAATTGTGTGTCCATGTTTTGATTTATGGCTTGTCTCAAACACCTGAATTTTGTCTTCCGGGGCAGTACGAATGAGCTCGCTTATACTATCTCTGGTCATGGATGCATCAATATCAACGGGACCCATGGCACTCAGCTCTTTGCGGCTATACCCCAATTGACGCACAGCCGTTTCGTTGAAATCAATAAAATTTTCATCAAAGCCGATTACCCATACCGATTCATTCATGGCGTTTATTATGGAACGGTAATTGATCGAATCCTTGCATTCGTCCCTGTCCGCTTTTCGCTGGCTGTGTAAACGAAGAGCAGTCTCAATTGAGACGCTTAAGAGATCTGCTGTGCTGTCTGTCCCGACATAGCCGTAGGTTTGTATATTCCTGGACATGGGAATCAGCGCTGCAGCCTCGGGAGGTACCATAAGGATCAGCGGTGCATCATAATGCCTGGTAAACCGGGATGCAGCGCGGATTCCATCCTTTCCGCCGCCCATGTACAGGTTCAGCAGAATAATATCTATTTTCTTATGCTTTGCGAGGTAGTCTTCAGCCTGGGGCAAGGTATCGGAGGAAAGTACACTGAAGCCGGTACCAAGGAGGGCCTCTCTTGTCATTTCGGCAGAGTGTGCCAGGTCGTCAACCAGGAGAATTGTTATTTTTTCGGCGGGTATCATTCTCATTGGCCCTGTATTAGGATGAATAATGACAGCTTTATCATTATTGAAGTATTCGAAGAATTATAGCATTATTTCGGAAGAAATGTACACAAAAGGTGATAAACTGCACAAAGGAGATAGATGCATCTGACATGCTGCAGCCTAAACAGATTTTTCCGGATGATACTTCCTATTTTCTCCACAGACTGGAGAGTAATGTTTTTCTCTACACCCGTATTTTGTTTATCCTCGGTATCAGCAGTTTCGGGTTTCTCCTGAGAAATGCCCTTTTTTACCTTCCATATTATTATATCGCGAGATTCTATTTTTATATTTATCTGCTCGGATGCATAACATTGCTTCCGATATGGGCTGTTGTCTCCTCTCTGTTTAAAAAACGAAAATATACGGCAGTAAATAATTTGATTGTTATTTCCGCTTGTGCAGTTTATATACTGCTTGTGCTGCTCTCGGTATTGGATTCGGTTCGGATTGTAGTCAATGAACCGTCTAATGATTTCAACTTTACCGGGTATCTTTTAGGTCTTTTTATTATAGGTTTTGTTCTGCGCCTGGACTGGAAGCTTTCCTTTGCCGTCTATACAGCAGGTATCGGTCTTTTTCTGACGCTCTACTATTTCTATTCTCCCCGTGTTCTTTCCATACCATCGGTGTTACCCTTTATTGCAGTGAACATTCTCGTCCTCTATTTTTCCTATTCCCGGGAAAAGTTCTATAAAATTCTCCATGAGGACAAGACTGATTTGTTGAATCAGACATTCAGGGACAGTCTTACACAGAGTTTCAACCGCAGATATATGAAACGGGCTGTACATCAGAGCTTTGCCCATAAGATAGGAGCAAGCGTTCCGTTCTGCTGTATTTTCACAGATATCGATTTATTCAAAGATATAAACGATAAGTATGGACATGATACAGGTGACATGATTCTCATTGAATTCTCAAAGATATTGCAGACCGAAACCAGGAGTATGGACTCAGTGATACGATATGGGGGTGAGGAATTTCTGATTCTTCTTTCGAACACCCGGCTGGAAGAGGCCAGGGGAATTGCTGATCGCATGCGGCGCGGTATCGAGGAAACCAGTTTCTGTGAAAACAGAGTCAATGTAACCGCAAGCTTTGGTGTTACAGAGGCAGATGACAGGGATACGGAAGAAAGCATCATTCAGAGAGCGGATTCCCTGCTTTACAAGGCGAAACGGGAAGGGAGAAACAGGGTCTGTGCAGGATAAGAAAAGAATTTCGATTATTCTGTCGAGGTGGGTCCATATCTGGGTCCACTTTTTTTCTAATAAAAAAACCGGATCGAATGATCCGGATTAATTCTTTATCCTGTAAGGATTTCTCCTTGCGGCGAACTGGACTTGAACCAGCACGGCATTGCTGCCACTAGCCCCTCAAGCTAGCGTGTCTACCAATTTCACCACCGCCGCAAAATGTACGCAGATAGTACCGATTTTGCGGCAGGGTGTCAAGCATATTCAGGCAGGAAATTTCCTTAATCTCCGGTCTTTACTGCAGTTCTCCCAGCTTGTCGACCAGCCCTTCAAAACGCTTCATGGCGTTTCTGACGGGATCCGGCGAGGACATATCCACACCGGCAAGCTGCAGGGATTCCAGAGGATACCGGGAACCTCCGGACTTCAGGAATGACAGGTAGTCCTCCCGTTCACGGTCGCCTCCGGACAGGACCCTGTCGGCGAGGGCGATGGCAGCGGAAAGTCCGGTGGCGTATTTATATACATAGAAAGCACGGTAAAAATGGGGAATCCTCAATCCTTCGATGTCGGAAACCTCTTCCAGCTTCATCTCGGGACCGAAGTATTCTTCCATAAGCCTGCGATAGGTACTTCGCAGAGATTCCAGGGTAAGGGGAGTGCCCTCTTCTCCCATTTTGTGGACCAGATGCTCGAACTCCGCAAACATGGTCTGCCGGAAGATTGTTGCGACTATCTCGTCTATCTGTTTACCCACAAGATAGGACTTCATCTCTTCGCTTTCAGCTCTGTCCATCAGGTATTTGCCCAGAAGCTGTTCGTTGAAGGTGGAGGCAACCTCGGCTTCAAAAATGGTGTAGTCGTAATGCTGAAAAGGGTTGTTCCGTACGCTGTACCAGGAGTGCATTGAGTGGCCGCCCTCATGGGCCAGGGTAAAGACGTCCCTGAATACATCATCCTTGTAATTCATGAGGATGTATGGTTCTCCGTGGTAACTGCCTGCAGAGAAGGCGCCGGAACGTTTTCCCTTGTTTTCGTAACGGTCGACCCAGCGCCCGAGGAGTCCCTGTTTCAGGGTGTCGCAGTACTCATCTCCCAGGGGAGCAAGGGCCGGGATGATGGTATCAACAGCCTCTTCATAGCTGTGCCGGACACGTATTTTCGGCGTAAGGGGAACGTAGACGTCCCAGTGACGCAGCGTATCGATTCCCAGTTTCTCCCTGCGAAGGGAGTAGTACCGGTGCAGTACCGGCAGGTTTTCATGAATCACCGCAATAAGGTTATCGTAGACCTCCTCGTCAACCTTATCGGGAAACAGAGCGGCAGCCCGGGCAGAGGGATAATTCCTTACCTTCGCCCTGTAGATATCCAGATGCACGCTGCCGGAATAAAGGGCTGCCAGGGTGTTTTTATGGGCCTGGTAATGCCCGTAGAACTGACGGTAGGCCTTTTCCCGCAGGTTGCGGTCAGGATCCATCAGAAAAGCCGAAAAGGTGCTCTGGGTAAGAGGTTTCGGTCCCTCCTCCGTTTCAATTTCTCCAAAATCAAGATCCACGTCGGTAAGGGCCTTGAAGCTTTTGGATGCAGTCTGGTTGGCCTCGGACTGCATGGAAAGAAGGCGCTCCTCTTTTTCACCCAGGGTGTGGGGTTTGAAACGGAGCATCTTGCCCAGCATAATGCTATATTCAGCGACCCCGGGATCTTGCAGAAAACCTTCCATGACAGTGTCGGGAAGGGCGAGAATCTCGGGACGGAAATAACTCATGGCACTGTTCGATTCCGTTGCAGCCCGCATAAAGCGGGCAAAACGTGCCTGGTGTTCATCACTGCCTCCGTCCTCCGAAGTCCGCAGATAGGCATAGGAGCCGAGGCGTTCCCCGAGCTCCTCGTGTTGAATCAGTGTTTCCAGGACCCTGGAGAGGTGTTCCGCCGAGTTCCCGAGGCTTCCTTTGAAGGATTCAATTTTTTTTATCTGTCCGGTAAACTCTTCAAGGGATTCTTCCCAGTCCCGGGAAGACGGAAAAAGTCCGCCCAGGTCCCAGGTATATGCTTCATTGATCTCTTCGCGCTTTGGTATGGTATGCGACATACAATTCTCCTTATTTTCTGGCAATGCTTATCAGCCTTTGTGCGTTATGATCATAGGGACGTCCGTCAAATCCCCCTTTAATGCAGACACTTTCAAAACCGCAGTTCAACAGGAGTTCCTTCAGTTCCAGTGCCGAGTAGATACGGTGGGAGAACCGGAAATTGTAATTTTCCTTCGGGCCCTTCAGGCTCCATATATTATTGAGGGTGGAAAAATCATCTTCGATTGTATATTCTCCCCGCACCGTGTAGCCGTCCATTTCATACTCTTCGGCGGCTACAAAGTCCCTGGACAGGATTTCCTTCCCGTTAACATCGATTACAAAAGCTCCTCCGGGCTTTAGAGATTCCCTTATATTCTCTATATAACGAAGCTCTTCCTGCTGATCGGAAAAGAACCCGAAGGATGTAAACAGGTTAAGGGCCAGGTCGTAGTAATCCGGTCTCCGGAAAAACCGTACATCCTGCAGCATAAACTCTATATCCAGCTCTTCTGCAGCCGCGGTTTCCCGGGCTGCTTCAATGTAGCCCCTGGTCCGGTCTATAGCGGTTACCTGGTAACCGCGGCGGGCGAATTCCAGGGAGTGGCGACCCACACCGCAGCAGGAATCGAGGACCCTGCTGCCGGCTTCTGTACAGGTCATGCTTATAATCGATGCAACCTCTCCGGGGGTTTCCGCCCAGCGCTGGGGATCAAACATGACGGGAGCAAAGCGCAGCCAGAATTGATCGTCCTCAAACCACTCCAAGATCATCTCCATAGGACTGCAGGAATTTTCGCAGTGCAGAACCCGCTTTTCCCCGGTGGGAGATCCTGTTCTTCTCCTCTTCAGAAAGCTCCGCCATGGTCCTTCCTGTTTCAGGTATGAAAAAAACGGGATCATAGCCAAAACCGCCGCTGCCCCGGGGAGCCTCGGCGATTATACCCCGGCAGGTTTCCTGAAAAATAAAATACCGTAAATCATCGATGTAAAAAACGAGGGAGCAGACAAAAGCTGCATTTCGGTTTGTCTTTCCCTGAAGATTGCGCAGGAGTAATTCGTACTTTTCCTGTGAAGAGAGGCTCGTTCCCTCATCTTCTCCGTAGCGGGCGGAGCGGATGCCGGGAGCACCGTCCAGGGCTTCCACGCAGAGGCCTGAATCATCGGCAATAACCGGACGACCCTCTGCCCGGGCGTGCAGAAAAGCAGCCTTGATAAGACTGTTTTCACAGAAGCTCGCACCCGTCTCTTCACATTCAAAAGAGGTCCCCAGATCCTCGGGTATCACTATACGGTGCTCAGGCAGGATAGCCTGGAATTCATCCCGTTTGTGCCTGTTGCCTGTTGCCAGTAATAATTCCATGGACCTACTGTACAAAAAAAACAGCGTATCGTGAAGCTTTATTGTGAGGATACCTCTTTATCTCCGGCTTTAATCAAGGCTGTTCGAAGATAATGGAGACCGGAATCAACTGATCCCTTCGGTATGGAAAGTACCCTGGCTATCTCGGAATGGGTCGGGGCCATGGGTACATTGTGCAGTTCCTTCGTTAAGGCTCTCATTCGTCTGCGGGCAGCATGGTAACGCCGGTGGTACTGCTGACGTTCCTCGGTGACAAAGCAGTTGTCGCCGGCATTCTGATACATATGGGCCCGGGCCATATTTTCTTTTCGTAAAAGACTGAGCCGTAAATGACGCCTGCTTCTGGCATGCATACTGTCGCGCAGATGTTCAATCTTTTCATAGAGCCAGTTGTAGCTGACCCCTGTCGCTTCCGCGGTCTTTCTGATGTGGGCTGGAGAACAGAACCAGGCGTTTTTACAGACAAGACAGAGGAGTCTTCGGCGGAGATATTCAAGCTGTATTTTCCGCTTGTCATCGACGGAAAAATACTCTCGGTACTCAGGATCTATTGCTGTATCGCTGTCCGATGGCAGCTTATCGACAGCTTCCGGTTCAAGACCATCGAAGTACATCTTTTCGCTGTAATTCCTCAAGGTCTGTTGTCGTTTACTGTTGTAAAAATAGGTACATGTGGCCCGGCGTATGGACATATGGAGATATACCTCAAAAGGACTGCCGCGGTATACGAAGGAATCGATCATTTTCGGAATGCGTCGATAGATTTCGCAGAAGATCTCGGAGGCGGTGTCCGCTTCCTCCTTGAATTTATTATGCAGAAAATTATAGGAGAAGATGGAGATTTGGTTGATTACATGGGTTCTTGAAACCCGTCCTTCCTGGTACGCGAGAATGATCGGGGTCAATTTTTCTTTCATACACTTTCCTCATTGGATACTGCCCTCCCGGACCAACATAAAAGCAAAGTGCGTGCCAAAGGTTTTAAATGTGGTGTTTAGATTAAAAAAAGGCAGTCTCCCCCCAGAAACGGAAACTGCCTGTTACAATCAGTTACAAAAGAGTGAAGAATTCCCCGGATGAAGCGTTTACATACAGACCGGAGAACCTAAAAATTCTTTATTGCCGTTAATTTATGCTCCCTGAAAATCTTGTTTCCATGTTCAGTATCGTCAACCTTGAAAATTACCACCGCCTTGTTGTTCTTGTTTTCCAGGGATGAATACAAATATTCAATATTGACGCCGGTCTTGTGGAAGAGCTCCATAATCTCGGCAAGTCCTCCCGGCCGGTCCTCCAGTTCAATGGCAAATACGTCGGTAACCTTTGCGGTGAATCCCTTTTTATCCAGGGCGTCCAGGGCTTTGTGGGGATTGTCTACCACTATCCGTAAAATACCGAAGTCAGCGGTATCGGCAATTGTTGCGGCCCTCATATTCACGCCGGCATCACCCAGGGTCTTGGTTACCTCCGCGAGACGGCCGGATTTATTTTCCAGAAATACGGAAATCTGCTGTATTGTCATTTCTTCCTCCTGCAGGCTTATATCTGCCGTTTATCTATTACACGGGTTGCTTTGCCGATGCTTCTCTCCAGGGATTTTGGTTCCACCAGTCTGATAATCGCACCGATTCCCAGACTTGAGCGGATCTCTTCGGAAATCTTGCTGCGGATTCTCTCGAGTCCCTTTGTTTCGTCGCTGAAGAAGCTCTCTTCCACTTCAACACGGATCTCTACCTCATCAAGATGAGTACTCCCGCGGTCGACGACGATCTGATAATGGGGCTGGGTTTCTTCAATCCGGATGAGTACTTCCTCAATCTGGGAGGGGAATATATTGACCCCACGGATTATCAGCATGTCGTCGGTCCGTCCCAGAAGGCGGTGCATCTTTATTGTTGTTCTGCCGCAGGAACAGGTCTCCCGGTACAGATAGGTGATATCCCGGGTGCGGTAGCGCAGTATGGGGGTACCTTCCTTGGTAAGGGTTGTAAAAACCAGCTCTCCCTTTTCTCCCGGGGGAAGGACCTCTCCGGTTTCAGGATTTATTATCTCGGGATAGAAAAAATCTTCATTGATGTGGAGCCCGTCCTGGACTTCGCATTCCGCTGCAACCCCCGGGCCGATAATCTCGGTAAGCCCGTAGATATCATGGGCTGTAAGGCTGAGCTTGTTTTCGATCTCCCGCCGCATGTTGTCGCTCCATGGTTCCGCCCCGAAGCAGCCGGCCTTCAGGGGCAGGGACCTGAAGTCTATGCCTTCCTCTGCCGCGGTCTCTGCAAGAAAAAGCGAATAGGAGGGGGTACAGGTCAGAAGGGTGGTGCCGAAGTCCCGCATGATCATGAGCTGACGCTTGGTATTGCCGGCGGATATGGGAATAACGTTTGCTCCCAGCATCCTGGCCCCATAGTGGACGCCCAGTCCTCCGGTGAAAAGGCCGTAGCCGTAGGCGTTCTGTATAACGTCCCCGGGGCCTGCTCCGGCCATGGCGAGGGTTCTGGCCATGGCGTGGGACCAGGTTTCTATGTCCCGCCGGGTATAGGCTCCGACTACCGGGGTTCCCGTTGTTCCCGAAGAGGTATGAACCTCGACTATTTCCGATTCGTCCACCGCAAGCAGGCCGTAGGGATAGGTTTCCCTGAGCTCCTGCTTGGTGGTAAAGGGTATTTTGCTAATATCCTCGAGACTGTTGATGTCCGAAGGCCGAATCCCCGCCTCGTCAAACTTTCGCCGGTAAAAGGGCACCCGGATATAGAGCCGGGTAACCAGTTCCTGCAGTCGCTGGAGCTGCAGTGCCCGAAGCGATTCCGGATCGCGGTATTCAGCGGATCTGTCCCAAACCATTTTTCCTCCTCTTTGTTACATTCTGGGGCGTTGGTCCAGTACCCGTACTGCCTTGCCCTCGGCAACAGGCAGGAAACCGGGTTCATGAAGCTCCACCGTGGGATTGATACTGATGGAGACCTTCAGGTTTTCTGCAATTCTGGAACTCAGGGCCTTCAGGTCTCTGGTGTCGTCGGTAAAAATGTTTTTTCCGACCTCGGTTTTTACAATCAGTTTGTCCAGAGCGCCCATCTTCTGAACAACAATCTGGTAGTTTGTGCCTATCTCGGGCATGGCCATGATTACCTCCTCGATCTGGGAGGGAAAAACATTCACGCCGTTGATGATCAGCATATCGTCGGTGCGCCCGGTAAAACGCTGAATCCTGCGATGGGTCCGTCCGCAGGGACACTTATCCGGATATACTGCGGTGATGTCCCGGGTGCGGTAGCGGAGGAGGGGGGTGGCCTGACGGCACAGGGTCGTAAGCACCAGTTCGCCGTATTCTCCGTCCTCGACCTGATCGAGGCTCTCGCGGTCGATGATCTCCATGATGTAGTTGTCTTCCCACACGTGCATCCCCTGCTTGAAAACACATTCGAAGGCGACCCCGGGACCGTTCATCTCGCTGAGGCCGTAGGAATTGTACACGTCTATGGAAAAGAGCTCTTCGATCTTCCGGCGGATATCCTCACTGTGGGGTTCCGCACCCACCAGCGCCTTTTTCAGGGCCAGATCCTCAAGCCTGATGCCTTCCGCCTCCATCCGTGAGGCAAGATGCAGCATATAACTGGGGGTTGCATGGACGACGGTTGTGCCGAAGTCCTTCATGAGTTTGAACTGTCGTTTGGTGTTGCCGGAACTGGCGGGAATTACCAGGAGACCTGCAGCCTCCGCGCCGTAATGGAGTCCCAGGCCTCCGGTAAAGAGGCCGTAGGTCATCATGTTCTGAAAAACATCCCTGCGCTGTGCACCGGTACAGAGAATGGAACGGGCCGAAAGGGCGGTCCAGGCATCGAGGTCATGCTGATTATGATAGATGACCGTCGGCGTTCCGGTGGTTCCGGAGGATGCATGCAGACGCACAACATCGTCCAGGGGTATGGAGAGCATCCCGTAGGGAAAGGCGCTTCTGAGGTCATCCTTGCTCGTGTAAGGTATTTTCTTCAGGTCTTCCAGG
Source organism: Marispirochaeta aestuarii (assembly GCF_002087085.1). Taxonomy (NCBI): domain Bacteria; kingdom Pseudomonadati; phylum Spirochaetota; class Spirochaetia; order Spirochaetales; family Spirochaetaceae; genus Marispirochaeta; species Marispirochaeta aestuarii. The sequence continues at coordinate 89,157 of NZ_MWQY01000005.1, forward strand.
GATTCGATGTCTTCGGGCCTGCTTATGCCGATTCCACCGAGACGCCGGGAGTAAAAAGGAGTCTTGAGGGCATGTCCCACGGTTTCCCGCAGTCGTGCAAGTTGAAGTTTTTCCAACTCCTCCCTGGGAACGGTTTCGACGGCCGTCATGATCCGGCTCCGCAGGCCTCCGCCAGGCTGAGTTCAAAGGCCCTGCGGTTCGCCTCCTGCACCTTTTCTCCCTTGGATCGGAAGCGTTCGTCGATGGCGGCAATGAAGTTCTCCCTGCTTATGGGTATTGATTCGGAAGCAGCTCCGATCATGACGATGTTAACCGCCTTGAGGCTTCCGGACTCCCGGGCAATGCTGCGGGCATCGACAATCCGTGCCCCGGGCTGGGAAAGTATTTCTTCCCGGATTTTATCCATACCGGGATAGACCGGAATATTCTCCACCCCCTCAGCGGCGCTGATGAGACTCCCCGAAGGGGAGAGGTAACTGATGTGCCGCAGGGCCTCCAGGGGTTCCATGCTCAGGAGCAGATCTCCTCCCGCAAGAGGGATAAGGTCCGAATCTATGGGTCCGTCGGACAGGCGCAGGTGCGAAACCACCGCTCCTCCGCGCTGGGACATCCCGTGAATTTCCGACTGGCGGACCGTCAGCCCCTGCTTCAGGGCGGCGGAAGCTATGATGGCGGCGACGCTCAGGGTTCCCTGTCCGCCGACGCCTGCAAGAATTATGTCGTATTTCATTACGCCTGTCCCTCCTGGGCAGCCTTCTTTTTATCCCGCTTTGCAGTTTCGATGCATTCCCGGATGGATACAATCACCGAAAGTCCGGGGTGATCGATCTCTTCTGCAATTATGCGTCGGTTCTCTTCGGCGTTCTTCTTCAATGGGGTTATGCTGCGAATGTGTGCAGGATCGATCTCCAGTCCCTCTATCATGCGGTGTACCCGCGAGGTGGGAAGAATCGTCTCCTGGCCCCCGGTCATTCCGACGGTTCCGTTGTCAAGAATAACGACCGTCATGGGGGTATCCGCCGCTGCGGCGTCGACAAGGGAGGTTATCCCAGAATGTAAAAAGGTACTGTCTCCGATGGTAGCTACTACCCGTTGTACTCCGGCTTCAGCGGCTCCCTTGGCCATACCTATGGAGGCTCCCATACAGACAATGGTTTCAATGGCCCGATAGGGCGGCAGGGCCCCCAGGGCATAACAGCCGATATCGGAGGTAACAACCGCATGGGAATCATCCCCGATTGCCTCGTTTATAGCCTGGTAGGTATCGATATGGGGGCAGCCCTGGCATAACTGGGGAGGCCGTCCGGGAAGCTCCATTCCGGGCTCGGAACGAAGCTGACGAGCCTCGAGGCCCAGGGCCCTGCGAACCGCATCAGGGGTAAGCTCTCCCGTCCGGGGAAGGGTTCCGTCGAGTTTACCGCTGATTGTTATATCCTGCTCCAGAATCCCCTTGAGCTTCTCTTCTATGAGGGGGTAACCCTCTTCGATTACGATTATCCGTTCACAAGCGGCGGCAAGGGTCCTGATTTTATTCCGGGGAAGGGGGTAAGCACTTATATGCAGCCTGGGAATCTCAGAACTCAGTTCGGGGAGGTTTTCATCGTAGTAATTTCTCCCCAGACCGCTGGTTATGATTCCCAGGGGATATTTTTTCCCTCCCCGGGCATTTTCCAGCGGATTTCTGGCGGAATCCCCGGCCCAGGCGAGCATCTCCTTCTCTTTTTCCAGCAGATCCAGGTAGTTCTGCCTGGCTGTGGCGGGAAGCAGCATCCAGCCCCGTTTTTCCTCCGGTTTGCTCAAGGAGTTTTCATCCCGTTTTGCCCCCACCTTGACAATCGCCCGGGAATGGGCGAGACGGGTAACGAGGCGCAGCATGACGGGAATGTGAAACTTCTCGGAAAGCTCGAAAGCCTCAAGGGTCATTTCGTAGGTTTCCTGCTGGTTTCTCGGCTCGAGGCATATAATCTTGGCGAATTCTGCAAAAAACCGGGAGTCCTGCTCATTCTGGGAACTGTGCATCCCGGGATCATCGGCAACGGCAAGTACGAGACCTCCCCGTATATTCAGCAGTCCTGAATTTACAAAAGGGTCTGCGGCCACATTCAGGCCCACATGTTTCATGGTTACCAGTACACGTTTTCCCACGAAGGAGACCCCCAGGGCGTCCTCATAGGCGGTCTTTTCGTTGGAACACCAGGCAGCATGGGGTGCTCCGTGACGTGTTTTGTAATCAATAAGGAATTCTAAAATTTCGGTGGATGGTGTGCCCGGATACCCGTAGGCGGCGCTGATGCCGGCATGAACGGCACCTAAAGCAACCGCCTCGTCCCCTAAAAGGACGATGTCGCTCATGGTTGACTCCTTCAAGTAAATCCTGTCTGGATAGCTGATCGCCGACCATTGTATGACACATCCTTCCGGGGGGTCAAGAATAGATTTTAACCATGACTGAAGTTACATTACTTTTACTTAAACTGGCGAAGCACCTTTTTGAACCCCTCCGCCGAACCTTCTATCGTGGCATCATCGACGCAGAAGGCGATGCGGAAGAAACCTTCCCGTCCGAAACCGCGGCCCGGTACGGTAAGAATGCGTTCCTGCTGCAGTGCCTGGACAAGCCTTAGATCATCGCCTCCCGGTGCCTTGGGAAAGAGGTAAAAGGTCCCGGCGGGTCTGGTGAACTCGTAACCCGCATCTGCGAGAACATCGCAGATCATGTCGCGTTTTCGTCGGTATACCTCTATGTCGGCACTGACCCCCTGGAGTTCTCCCACGATACGCTGCATAAAGGCCGGGGCATTGACGTAGCCCAGTATCCTGTTGCAGAGGATTGCCGCATTTACCAGGTTTTTCATATCCTCGGCTTCAGGATGTATAGCAAGCCAGCCGATACGTTCCCCGGGTATCGAAAGGTCCTTGGAGTAGGATGTCGCTATCAGGCTGTGGGGATAGGCCTTGAAAACGCTGCCGGGTTCGACCTCCCCGTAGACAATCTTGCGGTAGGGTTCATCGGATATAAGATAGATGGTCCTGTTTATCTCCCGGCTCCTGGCGGTAAGCATTTCGCCCAGGCGGTCCAGATACTCCTGGGTATAGACCGTACCGGTGGGGTTATTGGGAAAATTTATGATAAGTGCCGCAGTTCGGGGACCGATCTCTTCGGCCAGACGTTCGATGTTGGGTAGAAAATCGGGACCCGTGGGGACGGTATTGAGGATTCCCCCATGGTTGTCGCAGTAAAACTGGTACTCCATAAAGTAGGGGCTGGGGCAGAGAATGTAATCCCCATGGTTTATAAGGGATTTGAGGGCGACATTCAGGGCTCCGCCGGCTCCCACGGTCATGATCACGTTACCTGCATCCAGGGGAATTCCGTATTCACCGCTTATATAAGCCGCAACCTTCTCCCGTACAGCAGGGTATCCCGCATTGGGCATATAGGAGTGGAGTCCTGAGGAGGTTTCCGCTGCCTGACGAGACAGGGCTTCCTGAAATTCCCGTGGCGGCTCAAGATTGGGATTGCCGAGACTGAAATCAAAGACATTGTCATTACCATGTTCTGCTTTCAATTTTGCCCCGGCTTCGAACATGCGTCGAATCCAGGATGATTTCTCCATTGTGGACAGGATCTTGCGGGAAATCGCCATATATACTCCTTCTTATCTCCGCTAAAAATACCCGGATAACAGTCATTGAATCAAGCGGGGAAGATGCCAGTTTCTGGAGAAAAAAGAGAAATATTCATTATTTTGTTAATAAATAATCTTGCCCTCCCTGTACAGGCTGGGTAATTTTAAATCGAAATAAAAACTGCTGCAAGGAGAGGTTATGGTCGAAGAAGGCACGATAATGGAGGATTTCAGCCTGCAGGACAGCGAAGGCAAGGATGTATCCCTCTCTGATTTTTCCGGTAAAAAAGTTGTGGTTTATTTTTATCCGAAGGACAACACCCCGGGCTGCACCAGGGAGGCCTGCAGTTTCCGGGACAACTACGACGCCATCCTTGACAGGGGGGCGGTGGTTCTGGGGATCAGCACAGATTCGGTAAAGTCCCATGGAAACTTTAAAAAGAAGTACGATCTTCCTTTCATTCTTCTCAGCGATCCTGATAAAACGGTTCTGAAGCGTTTCGGCGCCTGGGGAGAGAAAAAGATGTACGGAAAGAGCTACGAGGGTATACTCCGGTCGACCTTCATTCTCGATGAGAACCGGAAAGTCCTGAAGGTCTTTCCGAAGGTCAGTCCTGCAGATCACGGCACCGAGATTCTCGAGTACCTGTAGCTCCTATTCCAGGTACTCCTCGGCCATGCGTTCTCCCTCCTGCTGGTCGACCCGGGCAAAGAGGATGCCCCCGGCCAGAAAGAGAAGAATGATGGAAAGAATCCCCAGACGGTTGCTCCCGGTAAGGATGGTAACGCTTCCCATCATGAAGGGGCCCAGGACGGCGGCAAATTTTCCAAGCATGTTAAAGAAACCGTAGAACTCTCCGGCCCTTTTTTCCGGAATAATGCGGGAGTAGAAGCTTCTGCTCAGGGCCTGAATACCGCCCTGAAAAAGTCCCACCAGAGCGGCCAGCATGAAGAAGTGGGCCTCCGTCTTCATGAAATATCCGAGCACCGCGATCATGCAGTAGGCAAAGATGGCTGTTATTATGGCCCGTTTTATTCCCACCTTGCGGGCAAAAAGATTGTAGAGCAGGGCCCCGGGAAAGGCGATAAACTGGACCATAAGGAGGGCGGTTATCAATGCCCCGCCGCTGAAGCCCAGGGAGCTCCCGTAATCCACGGACATGCGGATTATTGTGTCCACTCCGTCTATATAGAACCAGTAGGCCAGCAGGAACAGTCCCACCACCTTCAGGTGGCGTATGTGGTTGATAGTCTCCCTGATCTGCCTCCAGCCTCTGACCACAGCGGATGAAAAACCCTCCCGTTTTCCGGTACGAGGCTCGGGAACAAATAGAAAAAGCGGAAGGGAAAAGAGTGCCCACCAGAGGGCAACGGAGAGAAAGGCGAGGCGTATGGCGGTGTTCCCATCGGGAATACCGAAGAGCTCGGGTCTCTGGAACATGATTACATTTACGAGAAAAAGCAGCCCGCCTCCGATGTAACCCAGGGCAAATCCCAGGGAGGATACGTAATCCACCTTTTTGCGGGATGCCACGCTTACAAGGAGAGCATCGTAAAAAATATTACCCCCGGAAAATCCTACGGTACCCAGAATATAAAGAACAGCGGCAAGCTGCCAGTTGCCCTGCCTGACAAACCAGAGGGCTCCGGTGGACAGAATACCGAGATACGCAAAAGCAAAGAGCATACGTTTTTTCAGGGAACCTTTGTCAGCTATGGCTCCGAGGATCGGAGCCGAGAGGGCCACAATAATGGATGCGATTGACACCGATGAGCCGAGATAAAAGGTGCTGGCCTGGGGATTCGCGGGGTCCGACCAGTAAGCCTTGAAAAAGAGAGGAAAGAATCCTCCCATAACCGTGGTTGCAAAGGCGCTGTTTCCCCAATCATAGAGGGACCAGCTTATAATGCCTTTACGGCTGTCCTGCCCGGCGGGCATACCGGAATTTTTCAATGTCGTCTCCTTCTCTGTCATTATTATAACAGAGAGGGCTAAATACAGGGAGATAAATAAAATAAAGGGCGCCTCTGAAAATTTGAGGATGCCCGACAGTATTTTCCCCCTCCCTTGATTGAAAAAGAATCGCCTCTATGGTAATCAGAAAGGTGGAGGGTCTATGAGCTATTATCAACGCTATCTCGAGGTACATCCCCTCGATGTGTGCCCTGAAATCCTGATTTCTTCCGATGCCGTGTTGCATCTGCAGCGGAAACTTTCCGAAAGTGCCGGGCCTTCCCTTATACTGCTGGATCCCGATACGGAAAAAGCCGTATCCGCCTATCTGAACCCGGGAGACCTGGAAACCCGGGGAGATCCTCTTTACCGGTTGCCGGCAAATCCTCTTCCCAGCCTCGAACTGGTAAAGGAGATTGCCCGGGAAGCTGAGGAAAGAAAGGTAAAGCGTATAGTGGGTATCGGCAGCGGCGTTATCAGCGATTGTGCGAAGCAGGCCGCCTTCGAGGCCGGAATCGACAACTGGTGCCTGATGACAGCCGCCTCCGTGGATGCCTTTACCTCGGGTACTGCCGCCATCCGGGTGGAGGGGTATCATGAGTCCCTTCCCACCAGACCGACGGAGGCCGTATTCTGCGATCTGCGGATTCTTGCGGAGGCGCCCCGGCGTTTGACCCTCTCCGGGCTTGGAGACATGGCGGGAAAGTTCATTGCCGTCCCCGACTGGCGCATGAGTTCCATGGTTACGGGAGAGTTTTTTAACGAAGATGCGGCGAATTTTGCCTCAGGATCCGCCAGTCTGGCCCTCAGGGATATCGACAGCATTCTCTCCGGATCAGAAAGGGGATGTACGAATGCCGCAGATGCCCTGCTGACATCCGGTCTCATAATGCAGAGTCTGAAAAGCTCACGCCCCGCTTCGTCGACGGAACATATTCTGGCACACTTCTGGGAGATGGAGCATCTGGTGAAGAACCGGGAATGGGACCTGCACGGCGTTCTGGTAGCCGCGGCCTCCCGTTTTGTTATTTCCGCCTACCGCGAAATTCTTGCCCTGATTACCGGTTCTGATCCGAACCTGGAACGGGCTCGGCAGCTCTTTGCCGGTGCTGCAGCTCTTCCTGATGCTCCCTGGCTTTCCGAAAAAACCAGGATAAAACTGGCAAGGGAGCTGAAAGAACGGGACAACAGTCCGCAGGGGCATGCAAACAGGGTGGAGAAGCTTGTGCCCCTGAGATATGAGCTGAAGAATATATATACATCCTTCCTCGATACCGCAGAAGAGGGTCTTGAAGGTCTGTATAAAGCCGGACTTCCCCTGGATCTGGGGTCCCTTGGAATCGACAGGGAACGCGGGCGCTTCGGACTCAATAATGTCCGCTTCCTTCGCAACCGCTATACCCTTCTGGACGTCGCCCGGGACCTGGGTTTTGACAGGGAAGCCGAAGAAATTATCAACCGGGCCTACGACTCATCCTTTTAGTCGGCTGTATCCGGATCCTAGGTGAAGGAGTAGTGCAGGGAGCCTTCCACCTTCTCAATCTCGTCCTTTGCCTGAAGAAGCAGCGAGGTCGAATCCCAGCTTCCGTCCAGCATCGCCCTGCGATAGGTTTCCGGCATTGAGGCTTCGACCTGATAGTCCCCTGCTCTGATTGTCATGTTTTCGAGGTCGATCTGTATTTCGATTCCCGGATCTGCGGCCACCAGTTTTTGAAGCTGAAGCGCAGCCTCTTCGGATACCGTGACTGTCGGCATTCCCAGGGCGCTGCAGTTTCCGGCAAATATCTCTGCAAAGGATTCCCCCACAAGAGCGCCGATACCGAAATCCCTCAGGGCCTGGGGGGCGTGTTCCCGGGAAGATCCGCAGCCGAAGTTTTTGTTTACCACCATGATTGATGCACCCGTGTAGCGGGGGCTGTTCATGGGATGATCCTTCGGTTTTCCCTCTTCGTCGTAGCGTTCGTCGTAGAAGGCGTAGGCCCCCAGGCCCGAGAAGGTCACACTCTTCATGTAGCGTGCCGGAATAACACGGTCCGTATCTATATCGTTGCCCTGGATCGGCAGGGCTTTGCCGGAAATGGATGTAATCTTCTTCATCTGTTCAGCTCCCTTGATTAAAGACTCTCACGGATATCTACCACCTGCCCGGCCAGGGCTGCGGCGGCTACCATTGCCGGGCTCATCAGCAGGGTGCGCCCGCTGGGAGATCCCTGGCGGCCGATGAAATTGCGGTTCGAAGAGCTGGCGGAAATCTCCGGACCCCGGAGTTTGTCAGGATTCATGGCAAGACACATCGAACAGCCGGCTCCCCGCCACTCGAATCCAGCCTGGGTAAAAATCCTGTCCAGACCCTCGGCTTCAGCCTGTCGGGCGATGCTCATGGAACCCGGGACAACCATGCCCCGCACCTTTGATGCAATCCTCCTGCCCTTGACAATGGCCGCGGCCTCCCGCAGGTCGCTTATTCGGCCGTTGGTGCAGGAGCCGAGAAATGCCACATCTATGGGGGTACCCTTTATGGCGTTTCCGGGACGAAACCCCATATGCTCATAGGCCCGTGCGGCGACCTCCCGCTCATCCCGGCTCATCCCATCGGGATCGGGAAGGGGGCGGTCAACTTCGAGGGCCTGCCCGGGGTTTATTCCCCAGGTCACCATGGGCGCAATGCTTCCGCCGTCTATCAGGTACTCATCGTCATAGGTGGCATCGGCATCCGAGGCGTAGCTCTGCCAGCGTTGTACAGCTTCGGAGAAATCTTTGGGGGCGTAGGGACGTCCCTTTATATAATCGAAGGTAGTGGCGTCGGGATTCACGTAACCGAAGCGTGCTCCGCCTTCTATGCTCATGTTGCAGATTGTCATCCGCTCTTCCATGCTGAGGGCTTCGATGGCCTCGCCGGCATACTCGTAGGCGTAGCCCAGACCTCCCTTGACGCCCAGGTCACGGATAATGCGGAGGATTATATCCTTGGCATAGACTCCCGGACCGAGTTTTCCGTCGATCCTGATTCGACGGATCTTGGGCTTCGATATGGCCATGGTTCCTGAGGCAAGGATGTCCCGGATCTGGGATGTGCCGATTCCGAAGGCGATGGAACCGAAGGCCCCGTGGGTGGAGGTATGGGAATCACCGCAGGCGATGGTCATCCCCGGCTGGGTCAGTCCCATTTCGGGCCCGACAATGTGAACGATTCCCTGGCGGCCGGATTTGAGGTTGAAAAAGGTGATACCGAACTCATCTGTGTTCTTTTCCAGCTCGGCCATCATCTTCTCGGCCAGTTCATCCTGGAAGGGGCGCTGCTGGTCCCTGGTCGGTACAATATGATCGACGGTTGCAAAGGTTCTTCCGGGAAACTTGACACCCAGCCCCATGGTCCGAAGCATGTCGAAGGCCTGGGGAGATGTTACCTCGTGAATAAGGTGCAGCCCGATCAGCAGCTGATCCTGTCCTGAAGGCAGGGTACGTACAAGATGATGTTCCCAGACCTTGTCCAGCAGGGTTTTTGCCATAGTGCCTCCTTGAATGGTGCATATGTGATGGTTAAAGATTATAAATATTATCAGAAAAGTCCAGAAGATTTTGCCCTTCAGCCGGAGGATTTCATCGCCTTATCCAGAAGTGGAAGAAGTCTGAGTTCAAGCTCTTCCCGTTTCCCGGTAAAGCTGAAGCCTGCTGCTTTCTGATGCCCCCCGCCGCCGAAACCGGAGGCAATTGCCCCGACATCGAGATCGTAAAGCGACCTGAGCCCCGCACTGCAGCGGCCCGGCCCTTCTTCACGTATTACAGCTGCCGCTTCGCAGCCTCTGGTGCCAAGAAGGAGCTGATACAGCATATCGGAATCCCTGGCTGCCGGACCCAGTTCCTCCAGATCCTTCAGGGATTCCCAGGTATAGATAAGCCTTCCTTCCGACAGCGGACGGGCCCGTTCAAGCATCCTTCCCAGGAGTACTCTGGATGAGAATGGACGGTTACCGTACATTCTTGCGAAGGTCTTTTTTGGAGAAGCCCCCGCTTCAATGAGTCTTGATGCGCTCCTGAAGGCGGGTGCGCCGTTTTCGCTGAGGTGGCGGAAAAACCCGGTATCCGTTGCAAGACCGAAAAAGAGCTGTCCTGCGGCACCGGACTCGATGGGTGTTTCAAAGCTTTCTATCAGTCCCTGAATCATCAGGGTGACGGCGGGGCACGAGGAATCCACCCATCGGAGATCGCCGAAGAGAGTCCCCGAGGCATGATGATCGATAACGCAAAGCGGCAGGCCTTCTATGTCATCTTTCAGATCCCCAAGTCTGTCCGGGGTCGAGCAGTCCAGAACAACAACTGCAGTATCTCCCCGGGGATTGTTTTTCTCAGGATCCGGTATTCGTTTCTGGAAGCGCGGAGCCAGGTCTTCAATCTCAGGCCTGGAAAAAGGTCCCGGGGAGTAGAGCTGAGCGGACCAGCCCCTGGAAATAAGAAATTCCGCCAGGGCCAGCTGAGAGCCGAGGCAGTCTCCGTCGGGTTCGGTATGTCCCAGGATCAGGAAATTCCGGTGGCTGCGGAAAAAATCGAGAATCTCTCCTGGGGGTACATAGCCTTTATTATCTGAAGGGTTGATCATAGCTGTCCTTGTGGCTTCTTAAAATAGAACCGTTAGGTTCTGCTGAACCGGACCGCCGGATATTACGGGAACCCCGTTTTTTATGTATACGTTTATCTCGGTCCGCAGCCCGAACTCCTCCAGGTATAATCCAGGCTCCACGGAGAAGCAGGATCCTTCCATAAAGGGCCGTGTATCGGGGAACTCGACGCTGTCAAGGTTGACGCCGTATCCGTGGGGCTCGGTGTCTATTCCATGTCCGGTACGATGACGTATGCCCCTCTGGAAACCCGATTCTATAAGAATCTTTCGCGCGGTCTCGTCCGCCTCCGCGCCGGAAACCCTGCGGCGGGGAAGCTCATTCTTAAGAAAATCGACAACTCCGTCCCTGGCGTTTTTTATTGCGGAAAAAGCGGAAGATATTCCTTCAGGAACTTCCTTCCCGGTAAATAGTACCCAGGAGATGTCCGCGTACACGGCGCCGGGGGTCTTCTCCTTAGCCCAGAGGTCCAGCTGAACAGGCATATCCTTTTCTATTCCGGCCCCGCCGTTTTGCGGCATGTAATGGGGGTCCCTGGAGTTTTTCCCGGCGGCTACAATAGGCGGATGGTTGTATACGAGTCCCCGCTTATTGAACTCCTCCAGAATCCAGCTCTGAATATCCCCTTCGCTGCACCTGTTTCCGCCGGCGAGGGCGGTGGAAAGACGTTCCCGGCAGACGGATACAATTTTGTACAGATGAGCTGCACTCCGCTCGTGGGAGGCTATGTCAGCGTCCTTCAGGAGCCCTTTGACCTTCTGAATGAGGGTTCCCGACGAGGAGATGCTTATACCGGCCTCCTTCAGGAGCAGGGCCGTTCCATGATCAAGAAAGGAGAAAATGGACAGCTCCGGAGAGAACTGGGCTGCCAGGTAGAGGCCATCGTACTTCTTCAGGAGACTCTTCAGTTCGGAAAGGGAAGTATAGACGTGCTCAGTGCCGGGAAGGCCTGAAAGGTAGTTTTTCTCCACGGCATGGGTGATTTTTATGCATCGCTCAGGGTCGGAAAAAAGAATATAAAACCAGCGCCGCGTGTTGACCGCATCCTTCGGGAGTCCGAGAAGGTCCTCCGCCAGGGGGTCGCGGTGCTGGAAACCGTAAAACAGCCAGCCGTCAACATCCTCCGCGCCGACGGCTTCGCGCATTCCTGCCAGGTTGTCAGTCAAAACGGATCAGAATTGCAGGTCGTCAAGAGTCTCAACATCAAAGCGGTCGGCATAGGCTTCCGGATTCCGCATTATCCCCCAGCTCAGATGATTTTTATCTTCCCGCAGATACAGCCGGACATGGCTGAACTCGCCGTTTTTCCAGAAAATGGAAAAATAGGGAAAAGCCGGATTTTCGTCCATGACGAGTTCTCCTTTCCCTCTGTTTCCTGCTCCCGGTTCGTACTGAAACCAATCTACCGGAACATACATATCAGCAAGTTCCATGTTGGTACGCCGATAGATAATTCTGTAACCGTCACGGTGGGCGTATACCCTGGTGATGGGAAGGGATTTAAAGAAGAATTCTGATTCATCCGCCACCGCAGAGACGGCAAACAGCGTCAGGAGTAACACGGCGATAACAAGGACGAGTTGTTTTTTCACAATAGAACCTCCTGTTCTCTCAGTATTATACATAGCCGATATCGTGAAAATCAAGCAATAAAACCGGCTCTTACTCACTGTACTCGGTAAAAAGGATACCCAGGGCCTCCCGGATGGAAGATGCGTACCTCAGTTTCAGTTTACCCGTTACTTCCCGGGGAAGATCCAGGGCATCCTTCCGGTTCCGTTCCGGCAGAAGCACCTCGTTAAGGTCGTTGCGGTAGGCGGCCAGGACTTTTTCCTTGACCCCTCCAATGGGAAGCATGAGTCCGGTAAGGGTTATCTCTCCGGTCATGGCGATCCCTTCCCGTATCAGATGGCCGGTGAAGGCACTCAGCATTGCCGAGGTAAGGGTTATACCGGCGGAAGGACCATCCTTGGGTATGGCCCCTTCGGGCACGTGGATATGAATGTCCCGTTCCTTCGCGAAAGCGGTGTCGAGACCAAGTTCTTCAGCATGGGTCCTCAGGAAGGAGAGGGCAGCACGGGCTGACTCCTTCATGACGTCTCCCAGACTGCCGGTCAGAATCAGTTCCCCCGAGCCTTCAAAAACGCCGACCTCCACGGGAAGCAGGGTGCCGCCCATCTCAGTCCAGGCCAGGCCCAGGGCTATACCGGCCCGCCGCTCCTTGTGAAGGTCATTCCGCTGGTACCTGGGCTGGCCAAGGTAGGAACGTACTTTTTTTGGAGTGATCTGGACGGTAAAATGCTCCTGTTCCCGTTTTTCTTCCCGGGTATAACCGCCTTTTACGGCTTCCCTGGCGGTTTTCCGTATTACCGTGGCGATTTCCCGCTCAAGGTTTCGCACCCCGGATTCCATGGTGTAGGAGTTGATAATCTCCATAAGCGCCTTGTCCTGAAACTTCACATCCGCCCAGGAGAGGCCGTTCTCTTCCAGCTGCTTGGGAACAATGAAACGCTTGGCGATTTCCGCCTTTTCGTAATCCGAATACCCCGGAACCTCGATGATTTCCATGCGGTCAAGCAGGGGATAGGGAATCGAGTGGGTGGAGTTGGCCGTCGTTATGAACATGACCTCCGAAAGGTCATAGGGGACCTCGAGATAATGGTCGACAAAGGAGTTGTTCTGTTCCGGATCAAGAACCTCCAGCATGGCGGAAGCGGGGTCGCCCCGGAAGTCGGAATTGAGCTTGTCAATCTCATCGAGCAGGAAAACCGGGTTTATGTTCTCCGCCCGTTTCATCCCCTGGATGATTTTCCCCGGCAGTGCGCCGACATAGGTTTTGCGGTGGCCCCGGATTTCCGCCTCGTCCCGCACGCCCCCCAGGGATATGCGGATAAACTCACGGTTCAGAGCCCGGGCGACGGATTTGCCAAGAGAGGTTTTACCCGTACCCGGCGGACCGACAAAGCAGAGGATGGGCCCTTTGAGCCGGGGATTCAGCTGCCGGACGGCGATAAAGTCAAGGATACGTTCCTTGGGTTTTTTCATGTTGAAATGATCTTCATCGAGGATTCGCGCAGCCGCTTCTATATCGCGGTTATCCTCCGAACGGGAGCTCCAGGGAAGATCGGCGATCCATTCAAGATATGTACGGAGCACACCGGATTCCGGAGACATGGGCTGCAGCTTGCCAAGGCGGGCTGACTCTTTTTTGGCCTTGTCCAGAACCTCCTGGGGAGGTTGACGTTCTTCGATGCGGGTAAGCAGCTCATTGGTGCCGCTGGAATCCTGGTCGTCCCGCCCGAGTTCGCGGTTGATCTCCTTGAGCTGTTCATTGAGAAAGTATTCGCGCTGGTTTCGTTCAAGCTTTTTCTTGACCTTGGAGGTAATCCTGCTCTGAATCTGAAGAACCTGGTTCTCTCCCTCCAGCGCTACAGCGAGGATTTCCAGGCGCTCCTCCGGATCCGAAGATGAAAGCAGCTCGATCTTCTTTTCAACCCTGAAGGGAACATGGGCGCACACAAGATCCACCAGCTTGTCCGGATGCTCGGCCTTGCGGATGTCTTCCTGGGAGTCCTTGGGAATTTTCTTGTTTATGGTGCCGTAGGCGCCGAAGGCATCCTGAACGGTATTCATCAGGGCCGCGATGGTGGGATTCAGCTCCACAGAGGACTCGATAAGCGAAAAAGAGGCGGTGGGGTAGCCCTTTCTGTCGAAGGTCCGGGTAAGCCGGGCCCGATGTTTGCCCTCGGCAAGGACCCTGACAGTCCCGTCGGGAAGCTTGAGCATCTGAAGGATTTTCGCCACCGTACCGGTTTCGTGATAATCAGTCTCCTCCGGCGGTTCGTTCAGGTTTTTCTGATAGGCGAAAAAGACCATCCTGTCCGAAGCCATCGCGGCCTCAAGGGCCTTGTTTTTGGGGCCCTTTTCGGCAAAGAAGGGAATGACCATGTAGGGAAAAACAACAAGCTCCCTCATGGGTATGAGAGGGAGCTCCTGTTTCGGAGAAAAAATCGGCAGTTTGTTCAGCTTCATGCGCTTTTTCTGTTAAGCAGTATTTCCGGCTTTTCTTCGCCCCTGATTACGTCTCCGGTGATTACGACCTTCTTCTCTCCGCTTATGGAGGGAATATCGTACATGATATCCATCATGATATTCTCGACTATGGAACGAAGTCCCCGGGCACCGGTCTTGCGGTCCAGGGCCTGCTGGGCGATAGCGTCGATTGCTTCGTCGGTAAAAATAAGGTCGACCTCGTCAAGCTTCATGAGGGACTTATACTGCTTGACGATGGAGTTCCTGGGTTCGGTTATGATACGCCGGAGGTCCTCTTTCTCAAGGTTGGTCAGGTTCACGGTTATGGGGAGCCGTCCGATAAACTCGGGGATCAGACCGAACTTTATCAGATCGTCGGGATGCAACTTGGAGTAGAGGTCCGCCAGGTCTTTATCTTCCGATGAACGGACATTGGCACCGAAACCCATGGGATGCTCCAGGGTCCGGGATTCGATTATCTTGTCCAGACCGACGAAGGCGCCTCCGCAGATAAAGAGGATGTTGCTGGTATCGATCTTGAGCATCTCCTGGTTAGGATGCTTTCTGCCTCCCTGAGGGGGCACGGAGGCAACCGTTCCCTCGATAATCTTGAGGAGGGCCTGCTGAACCCCTTCGCCGGAGACGTCCCGGGTAATGGAGGCGTTTTCGCCCTTGCGGGAGATCTTGTCGATTTCGTCGATGTAGATAATACCCCGCTCAGCGGCGGCGATATTGTTCCCGGCGTTCTGGATCAGCTTGAGAAGAATATTTTCGACATCTTCTCCCACATAACCCGCCTCGGTAAGGGTCGTGGCGTCGGCGATGGCAAAGGGCACCTTGAGTTTCTTGGCCAGAGTCTTGGCCAGCAGGGTCTTGCCGGTACCCGTGGGTCCGGTCATGAGGACATTGGCTTTTTCCAGCTCAACCTCGTCGTCAATAATGCCCTTGTGGGTAATGCGGCGGTAGTGGTTGTAGACGGCCACGGAGAGAACCTTTTTCGCCGTTTCCTGACCGATCACATAGTTATCCAGGTAGCTTTTTATATCCTGGGGGGTAGGTACATCATCGATAAACTCGGAGGTAAGGACGTCTTCCTCTTCGTCGAGGATTTTTTTGCATACATTGACGCATTCGTCACATATAAAAACCCCCGGCCCGGCAATGAGCCGTCGGGCGATATCGGCGCTCTTACCGCAGAAGGAGCATACCTTCAGTCCGTCGTTACGTGTTTTTGCCATTTCCACCCCTTATAAGAACGCTGTCCACAAGACCGTAGTCAACAGCTTCCTGAGCTGAGAGAAAATAGTCCCGCTCCAGATCCTTCTCTATTACGGAAACAGGTTTTCCTGTGTGCTGACTGAAGTATTCGATGAGCATACGCTTGAGCCGTACAATCTCCCGGGCCTGAATACCGATATCGGAGGCCTGTCCCTGTACACCGCCCCAGGGCTGGTGAATAAGGATACGGGAGGAGGGCAGGGCAAAACGCTTGCCGGCGGTACCGCAGGTCAGGAGCATTGCCCCCATGGAGGCTGCCTGGCCAAGACAGATGGTCTGAACATCCGCTTTTATATGCTGAATAGTGTCATAGATCGCCAGGCCGGCGGTAACCGATCCGCCTGGAGAGTTGATGTAGAGACTGATATCCCGTTCAGGATCCTGGGATTCGAGGAACAGAAGCTGTGCCACGACGAGGTCGGCGCTGATATCGTTAATCTCTCCATCTATAAAGACAATCCGGTCCTTTAAGAGCCGGGAGAAAATGTCGTAGGAGCGCTCCCCGACGCCCGTCTGTTCAACAACAATCGGAACCAGGGTATTCATCTGTTCATTCATATATCTCATGTATCCTTGACGTTTCGTGTCTTATCAATTTACTTATTTCTGTTCATTACGTCCACATAGGACTCTTTTTTCCCTTTCTTGACCTCAGAGATTTCCAGAAGCCGGTCGAAGAGTTTGCGGTTCAGAAGGTCGGACCTCAGATACTCTTCCATGTTGTTGTTATCAACATACTCCCTGGTCTGTTCAAGGGTCATATCGCTCCGTTCAGCCTGTTCAGCGAGTTCCTTCTCGTAATCCTCGTCGTTTACCTTAATATCTTCGGCTTCAATGAGTTTTCCTATAACTAGTTGTGCCTTCAAAGATTTCTCAGCATCATCCCGCCATTCGGCAAGAAGGGCAGCTTTGTCCTTCCCCTGAATCGAAAGGAGCTGCAGAAGCTGATCCTCGGACATTCGGGACTGCATCTGGAAATTTCTCCAGGAGTTTTCCAGCTCTGCGGCGACCATGGATTCGGGTACATCGATCTCCGATTTTTCAACGATCTGTTCAAGGAGGGAGTCTATTTTGATGGATCTCAGGCGCTGCTCGAGACTGCTCTCGAGTCGTTTCTTTATGTCGTCCTTCAGGTCTTTCAGGGTTTCGAACTTCTCGTTCACGTCCTGGGCCAGTTCATCGTCCAGAGCGGGGAGCTGCTTCTCCTTGACAACCTTGAGGCTGACCTTGATGGTCTTCTCGCTGCCCGCAAGCTCCTGGTACTCGAAATCTTCGGGGAAGCTCTTCTTTATCTCTTTTTCTTCCCCGGTTTTCATGCCGACAAGATCGTCGTCGATCTTGTACATGTTGTAGCCGGAACCCACGGTAAAGACAAAATCCTCCCGCCGGGTACCTTCCACCTCCTGGCCGTTTTCATCCAGTTCGACGTAATCGACGGTAACAATATCGTCCTTCTCGACGGGCTTTTCCTTTTCCATGACAACAGAGTTCTGGTCGCGGATCTTTTCAAGCTCCTCGTCGATCTCCTTCTTTCCGACCTTGACCTCCGGCTCTTCCACGGTCAGGCCCTTGTATTCTCCCAGTGTGATATCGGGAAAAACGTCATATTTAACGGAGAAGGTAAAGTCCTCATCCTCGTTGACGAGAGCCTCGTCCTGAAGTTCCGGGGTGGAGTAGGCAATGGGACGCTCCTCGATTTCTTCAAAAAGCTCCTTGAGGCTCTCTTCAATGACCTTCATGGAGGTTTCATAGCGTATACTTTCACCGTATTTCTGCAGAAGAATGCCTGCAGGGACCTTTCCTTTACGGAATCCCTTGACGTGGGCTGTTTTGCAGTATTTATCCACAAGCCCGTCGAACTCTTTGCGCACGTCTTCTTTGGCCACTGTAACCGTAAGTTTTACAGCGGACTTTTCCAGTTTTTCAATTTCCTTATTCGCAACCATCTTAACCTCACAAACAAGCAGTCATTGTATTCCCGACTTTAACGGGGAATACCCTATTGAGTATAATTAGGGAGTACAAAAAAAGCGATCTGGAGACAACCAGATCGCTTTATCAAATAGAGCGAGAGACGGGACTTGAACCCGCGACATCCACCTTGGCAAGGTGGAGCTCTACCACTGAGCTACTCTCGCGCGAATTGCAGGATCTATTGCGAGAGAAGGGACTTGAACCCTTACACCTTTCGGCACTAGATCCTAAGTCTAGCGTGTCTGCCAATTCCACCACTCTCGCGATGGAGCCCCATTATACACACTAAACTGTTTTCGTCAACCCGGGCTATTTTTGTTTTTTACCCCGGGTTTCCGATATTGAGCCGTGAAGGGATCGAACCTTCGACCCGCAGATTAAGAGTCTGCTGCTCTGCCAGCTGAGCTAACGGCCCAATTGATTACGCCCGGCAGGATTCGAACCTGCGACCTACGGATTCGAAGTCCGGCGCTCTATCCAGCTGAGCTACGGACGCATTCAAAGGCTCCTTCCGGTGCAAAATTCCAACAGGAATAAAGCAAAGGGTGGGCAACGGGATTTGAACCCGCGACACCCAGAACCACAATCTGGTGCTCTACCACTGAACTATGCCCACCGTGAACGTGGTGCAAAGATGCCTAAAAAAGGAAAAAATGTCAATAGAGGCGCTTTCAAAAATCCTCTATTTTTATCTTGCCCGTACCTGCCGGCATGCGGCAGGCAAGCAGCAGGTAGGTCCTCTTCCACGGGACCTTTTTCTCCGCCAGTTGTCTCGATGCAGTCTCCTTGAGGGTTCTCAGTTCCCCGGGAAGGAGGAACTCCCCCAGCCGGGCGCCGAATCCCCCGGATCCCGGATCGAACCAGGAGTGTATCAGCTTTTCCGTCAGGGTCTGTTCGAAGCGGTGTTCCCGTTTTTCCAGAAGATCTGGAACGAATCCGTATTTTTTCAGCTGCTTCCCGATGTCCTCACTGCTCCAGTTGACCAGAGGATTGTCAGGATCCGCGTATATGGCCTCTTCCGCCTGACGGAATTTCGCAAGGATCTCCGGATCCGCCACCCCGCCGGATAGAAGTTCCGAAAGCCTGGATCCTTCCCGGGGCATAATCTCTGCAAGAATCAATCGTCCCCCGGGCTGCAGGCAGGAGGCGCTGTGCCGGAAGAGAAGCTCCCGGTCAGGACTCCTTATGAGGCTGTCCCGTCCCATCAGAACCTCAAAGCGTCTTTCCCCTGGCTTCAGCATGTCCAGGGCATCAGGGAAGGGGGCAGCAAGAAAAAGAGGACGCTCCGGGGCCGGCAGTTCCGACGCCAGGTGTTCAAGGACTTCGCGCCTGGATGTATCCGCGGCGCATACAACGATGCCCCCCTCGGGACATCTGCGCAGGGCTTCGGTCATGAAAAGTCCGTTTCCAGGGGCGATGTCCAGGACCCGCCAGTGGCGCTGCCACTCAAAGAGATCGAAGAGGCCGTCCCTCAAGGCTTTCTGCATGGCCGCGGCTCCGCTTACCGTACGGTTTGCCCAGCGCTCGCGCCGCCGGTCCCCGGGACTGTAGGTAAGAACCTCCGGAGAGTCCTCCAGGGAGGCGGCAATCTGCTCCTCCCTGCGCTGCTGCAGGAGAGGCTTCAGGGCCCCTTCATGGCCCAGGTCTCCCGGCATGTAAAAGACCCTCCCTGTCAGGGCCGCGGGCAGATACTGCTGGGCCACCCAGTGGTCCCGGTAGGCGTGGGGATACTGATAGCCCTGGCCATGACCGAAGGCTTTGGCATCCCGGCCGGGGTCTTTCAGGTGTCTGGGGATATCCCCGATATTCTCCTCTTCCAGGGAATTCAGGGCATCAAAGTAGCCCAGGCAGGAGTTGGATTTCGGCGCGGTCGCCAGGTAGAGTACCGCCTGGGCCAGGTGGTACTGTCCTTCCGGAAGCCCGACCCGGTCAAAGGCCGCTGCGGCGGACTGAACGAAAACAAGGGCCCGGGGATCCGCCAGGCCGATATCCTCTGATGCGGAGATGAGCATTCGCCGGAATATGAATCGGGGATCCTCCCCGGCCTTGACCATTCTGGCCAGCCAGTAGAGGGCCGCATCGGGGTCCGATCCCCGGACCGATTTGATAAAGGCGGATATGGTATCAAAGTGATAATCCCCCTCCTTATCGTAGAGCACCGCCTTGCGCTGGATGCTCTCCTCGGCAACCTCGAGATTTACACGGATTTCCGTCCCTTCCGGGGGAGGAAAGGATTCCGGTGTGGTCTCCACCGCCAGCTCCAGGGCGTTCAGCAGGGTGCGGGCATCGCCGTTGGCCACCTGCACCAGATGATCCAGGGCATCCCGGTCAATGCTGACGCGGAAGCGGCCGTATCCCCGTTCCGGATCCTCAAGAGCCATCTCCGCCACCCGATAGAGGTCCTGATCGCTCAGGGGTTTAAGCTGGAAAATCCGGCTCCGGCTGACCAGGGCGGAATTGACTTCAAAGTAGGGATTCTCCGTGGTCGCACCGATCAGAATCACTGTTCCGTTCTCCACCCAGGGAAGCAGGGCATCCTGCTGGGCCTTGTTCCAGCGGTGGACTTCATCGATAAAGAGGGTTGTCCGGCGACCGTAGTATTCCCGCTTTTCCCTGGCCTCGTCTATGGACTCCCGCAGCTGTTTGACCCCGGAGAGTACGGCGTTCAGGGTAATAAAGTGGCTTTTTGTGGAACCCGCGATCACTCTGGCCAGGGTTGTCTTTCCGGTTCCCGGGGGGCCGTAGAATATGAGGGAGGAGAGCTGGTCCGCCTGGATTACCCTTCGCAGCAGACGCCCGGGGCCGACAATGTGGTCCTGGCCGGCAAACTCGTCCAGGGTCCTCGGGCGCATGCGATCAGCCAGGGGGGCGCTTGATGTATTATCTGAAGAAAAGAGCTCCACAGCCTGAGCCCCCGTATCAGGATACCAGGGACGGGACGGTAACCCCGCCTTCGGGCATTATCCGTATCGCGGCATTCTTCCCGTGACGGCGGAGGGCCCTTTCCAGGGCTTCCCGGGGGCTTTCCGCCTTTTCCGCGAAGAGGCTGGAGGTGACCTGCTCCGATGCCGACGATACCAGGATAACCTGTTTTTCCGCCGCCACCTTGGCGAAACAGTAGGCCTTGTGCCCCCCCATGACAAAGTTCTCTCTGACCTCCTGCATGATGCCTTCGGGGGAGAGTCCCTTCTTCATGAAGTTCTCGAAAACCTCATCCCCGTAGGCTCCGCTGCATTCGGCAAGAAGAATGATGGTTCCCCCCCGCCGGGTGGCCTTGTCTGCATGATCCAGAGCCTTCTGGGCCTGGTAGATATTGATGTCCCGGGGAAAACCGCTTGCCGAAACGACAGTGATGTCCGCAAGTTCCGGGATCTTCGTAATGTAGAGCTCCTCGGATTTTTCCACCGCAGCATACCAGGCTTCCTCCAGGTCACCTGCGTAGACATTGATGACTTCGCCGTCATCGTTGCTTACAGCGTTGAGGATAAAATCAACCTTTGCCATACGGGCGGCCTGAATCATCTCCAGACTGATGGGATTCTCGCGTATGGGGGGAAGGTCGTCCATAAGTTCAACCATCCGGGCATGGTTCAGCTGCACCGTGGATTTGCCTGAAACCCCCGGGAGGATCGATTTTCGTCCCCCGGAATAGCCGGCAAAAAAGTGGGGCATAACCACCCCGATGGTAATAAGAAAGTCCGCCTCGTCGACCGTGCGGTTCAAAAGGAAATCGTATCCCGAGGGGAGCCGTCCTTTGTGCACCAGGTTTGCCTCGTCCTCGGCGTCATGGCAGATTATCCGGTAATTCTCCACCAGATCCTTTCCGTAGGCCTGAAGGTTCTCTTCCGGCGTGTGGGGGCTGTGGATGCCCGTGGCGGTAATCAGGGTAATATTTTCCCGGGGCGTACCGGCATCCTCGATAGTCCGCAGGAGGGGCGGCATAAGAACGGAGTAGGGGGTCGGGCGGGTTATATCGTTGACGACAATAACCAGCCGTTCCGGACTTCTTTTCCGGATCAGGGTTTCCAGGGCTGCGGTACCCAGAGGGTTTCTCAGCACTCTTTCCACCGCTGACGAGGTATCTTCCAGGGGCGGCTGATTTCCAGGATGGATAACATCGAGTATCTGCGTGTCATCTATCTCCAGGGGCAGGGTGCTTTTACCGTATTTGAGGTCAAAGTGCACAGGTTCCTCCTTACTCTCCTCCTGTGTATCTGATCTGATACTAAACGATTCTGCGCCGCCTTTCCATACTATCATGGCAATGCATCGGTCTGCCGATAATCGAAGGGTGATAAGCGCCATCCTCAAGAAAGCTGTGGTCCCCGTTCTTCTTCTCCTGGCATGCATGCAGCTCAGTGCCCAGGAGGATTCGGCTCCGGAGCCTCTTCCCCGGGGATTCGATACCCTTGAACTTGGAATGTCCATGGCGGACATAAAGAATGAACTTCTTTCCAGCGATGATTTTCTCTACCGGGGTGATCCGGATGTGTCCCTGCTGGAGCGGGAAAACCTCAGTCTCATGGAGGTGGAGGGTTTCGGTTTCTTCGCCTCGGCCCAGTTTCAGTTCAGCCAGGATGACCGCCTCTATGCGATGCTGCTGGTTATGGATCCTGAGAATATCGATTATTACTCCGTTTATTCGACCCTGACGGAGAAATACGGAAATCCCGCTGATCTTTCTCCCCAGAGGGCCTACTGGGAAAACGAGAATGTAAGAATCTCCCTTGAGCGGCCGGTAATGCTGCGCTATATTGACAGGGCACTTTTTGACGCCATCAGGCAGGAGGGAGAGACCCTTGAGTCATACGAAAGAATCAGCCGGGAAGAGTTCCTTTCCCGGTTTTAGAAGCCGGGCTGCTCAGGGCTTCACCATGATCATATTTCTGCTGTTTGCCGCCATGGGCAGTTCCTGCGCTGCAGGAGAAGAGACCCTGGAAATCCGAATAAAGGGAAAGACCTTTTACGTCGAAGTGGCTGACTCACGGGAGGAACGAAGCCGGGGTCTGATGTTCCGGGAAACCCTGCCGGATGACAGGGGTATGCTGTTTGTCTTTCCCCATGACCAGACCTTGAGTTTCTGGATGAAAAATACGGAAATCCCCCTCTCCCTGGCCTATATCTCCAAGGACGGCACCATAAAGGAGATCCACAATCTGGTTCCCCACAACGAACAGCCGGTCCAGTCAAGCCACTCCGTACGCTACGCCCTGGAGCTTAAGCGCGGGGCCTTTTCGGAAGCGGGAATAGTTGTGGGCGACAGGATTGAAGGGCTTCCCTGACGAAGGGTCAGGCTTTTATTCCTGATCCTTTCCTGAATTCAGTTCGGGAAACAGCTCCAGTACGGGTTTTTCTTCCTCGGAATCCGCCTGGTTTACAAGGATTTCGATCTTCCTTTCGACCTTTGCCAGGTCAGTCTCCAGAGCCCGGGCCAGTTTTATTCCCTCTTCAAAAAAGGCCATGGCCTCGTCAAGATCGACCTCTTCGTCGTGGATTTTTTCGCTCAGCTCTTCAAGCCTTTTCAGTCGTTCTTCAAATCCCTTCATTCTTTTCCTCTTTGTCCGGGGAAATAAGTGTATCTATGGTTGCCTCCAGACTGCCTCTGAAAAGGCGAACCGAAATTCCGTCTCCCGGTGCCGCCTCTGTACTGTCTGTCAAAATTCTGCCCCCGTGTTTTACCATGGCGTAGCCCTTTTGCATTATGAGTCCGGGAGAGCCTGAACGGAGACGTTCGCTGCTCAGGGCAATCCGATGGGAGTAATCCTTCAGACGCTGCCGCAGGGCGTCGATGATCTCCTCTTTGTCGTCATCCAGGCGCTGAAGTATGGGTTGAATCTTCTGCCTCAGGGTTCTTTCCATGTACTCCGGCGAGAAGCGCTGAACAAGCATGCCGGCCCGGCCTGTCCTTGCCCTGATGCCGCTGAGAAGATGACGCAGGGATGATCGTGCCCGGTTCAGAAGTTCATCCCTGGAGGCTGAGACAATTTCCGCAGCCGCCGAGGGCGTCGGGGCCCGCAGGTCCGCGGCGAAATCGCTCAGGGCCCAGTCAATCTCGTGCCCCACCGCGGAGATTACCGGTATTCCTGACTCGGCGACGGCTCTGACGACGCTCTCCTCGGAAAAGGGCAGCAGGTCTTCCAGGGAACCGCCGCCCCGGCCGATGATCAGCACATCTCCCAGTTCGTGAATATTCGCCGTCCTGATCCCCCTGACAATCTGCTCAGCAGCCCCTTCGCCCTGGACGGCGGCGGGCAGAATGGTAACGGATACCCCGGAATGTCTCCGGCGGAGGACCTGCAGGATGTCCCGGACAGCCGCCCCCGTGGGGGATGTAACCACGGCGATGCGGGCGGGAAAGAGGGGCAGGGGACGTTTTCGCTCCTGGTCGAACAATCCCTCCACGGCAAGGCGTCGCTTGCGTTCCTCCAGCATTGCAAGGATCTCGCCCTCGCCGGCCAGGACCATGCGGCTCACAACGATCTGGTAATTTCCCCGTCTGGCATAGACGGATAGGTCGCCGTTGATCCGTACTTTCTGGCCGTCTCTGGGAGAAAAGGAGAGCCGGGCAGCGGCATTGCGGAACAGAACGCAGGCTATCATGGCATCCTGATCCTTCAGGTTGAAATACACGTGACCGCTGGAGGCGGGCCGATAGTTCGATACCTCACCTTCCACCGAGAGGCCCCGGAAGCCCCCCTCCAGGGTCTCCTTGATGAGTCCGGTAATCTGGCTGACCGAGAGTACCGGAAGCTCCCGGGTGTTCATATCCATCATGCTGTTCCCCTGTTCATCTTTCAGCGTCCCTTTACGGCAGGTTTTCTGACCCGCAGTTCCCAGTGAATCCGCTCCTCAATACTGTCCCACCAGCCGTCCCGGGGCCGGGAACAGCGATACTCCACCAGGACGGCGGAAAATGAGGCCGACCGCAGCTGCCCGTCGGGGGGATAAATATCCGAAAGAAGGGTATCGGATAAAGGAAAAGCCGCACCTCCCCGGCAGAGAAAGAGCCCCGGGAAAAGCGGAAAAAGCAGTTTTTCGTCATCCCGGTACTGAGCATACCCGAGGGGAAGTTTCTCTGTCAAAGTGTTCAGGGCCCTCCTGTTCCCCAGGGGGAGATACCAGTTTTCCCGATACTCCAGGGGGTGCAGAAAGCTCAGAGCCTCATCCAGGCGCAGTTCTTCAGGCGGATCCACAGGCTCGCTGCAGCTGCAGAGGGGAAGAATGGGCAGAACTCCGGAGGCCGAGGGGTTTCCGGTTTCTCTGAAGATACGATCCTGATACTTCTGAACAGAGGCGAGCATGCTTCCCGGCGGGAGGAGCCCCAGTACAATACTTCTGAGCTGCTTCATTACAGGGATTGTGCCACAGCATCTTTCAAGGGTAAAGCCAGTTGTGATACTATACCCCCATGAAAAGACGAGTAGAAAAAATTGCCCGGGACCTGAGCGACCGGCTTGCAGCCTGGGAAGGGGTGGATACCATTACCCTTGCCGAGTTTGCCGAAATGGATCCGACGGACCCTTATTTCTTCATGAGTTTTGACGTTTTTTATCGCGGGTCCCTGCCGGATCTTAACCAGAGAATTCAGACCTTTTCCGATGCCGGGGCCTTTGAATCATCCAATGTTTCGAGCAAGGACAGGTTCATTATCGATTCTGTTCCCGTCAGGGTGGAATACAAGGATATCGACCGTATCGATTCAGACCTTCGGCATGCCGACGAACGGCTCTGGATCTTCCGTCAGTCGGGAACCTACATTTTCTACCGTCTGTCCACCTACCGGGTACTCCATGCAAAAAGCGACTGGATTGAAAAAACCCGGGAAAAACTCAAAAACCTGCCGAAGGAGTTCTGGAAGGCTCTGGAGGAGAGCAGTTTCGCCGCCGCTGAGCATTACCTGTCGGATCTGCAGGCGGCGGTAATCCGGGATGACTGGCTCTTCTATAGTATTTCCATGGCAGGGTACCTGAAAAACCTTTCCTCCGTCATGTTCGTCCTGAACAGACGCTTTGAACCTTCCGGAAGAGATCTTTACCGGCGGGTCCTGGAACTCCCTGATTTACCTGAAAACTTCCGCGGACGTTTTTACAGTATCGTTCACGAAAGTGATGAGTTTCCGCCGTCCCGAAAACAGGAGTTGGCGGAACTCCTTCTGAAGAGTATCTTACCCATGATGTCGGAATGAGTACGAAAGCGAACACCGGTTTCATTATATTTTCCTCTCTCCTGGGCATACTTTTTTTAAGCCTGGTTTTCCCCGGTTGTGTTCACAACAGGGTGGAAGGCTTTTACTTTATCGAGTATTCGGGTCTGAAGCGGGAGCTCGTGGCCGATTCCAAAGCCCCGGATCAGAACGGCAACGATCTGATTTCAGTGAACGGCAGGCTCTCGACCCCGTTTTACAGTCTCAGGCAGGGGCTGGAGATCCGTGAACCCGGTCGTTCCTTTTTTATTGTCTACTGGGCCGATTGTCCCCTGGACCTCCGTTTGAAGATCGACGGAGAGTACGTGCTGGTGGATCTGCCGAATCTCGACGCCCGGGAGGTGGAGTTCCGCTATCCCCTGGACAGGAATGCCCTTTTTGAAGGCTTTCAGCTGGAAACCGATGCACCCCGGGGCTCCCTGAAAATTATCGGAAGCGGCGTCGAGGACAGCTTTACCGGTGCCGATTTTACCGGCAACCCTGCACTCATAGGTCACGGAATCAAGGTCCTCTCCCATACCGGTACCGATCGTGCTGAAGTTCTGGTTTCCACTGAACTTGCGGGTCCCTCCGGGGCGGATATCCTGCAGATTGGAATGAGAACGGATTCTACCGGTCCCCTGCTGCTGGAGCTGAAGGACGGGGATGGAATGACCCGGGAAATGGAGCTTCGCCGGCCTGAAAACTACAGGCAGCTGAGTCTGTATATTCCTGCCCTCGGCTTCATGCCCGGCAGCATTACCCTTCACGGACAAAATACCCGCATCGAGACCTTCGGTCTGCATAAGACACCCTCTGTACCGGATCCCGTTTCCATGGATTTCGCTTCGATTCTGCGTTATCCCCGGGAAAAATGGCGCCGAAGCGAGTTCGAACTTTTCAGGTGGACCGTGGAGCCGAAGGTCCTGGTATTTGATTTTTCCGACTACAGTACCCAGGCTGCTTTTCTCAAGCGGCTGGCCTTTTTCGTGGAAAAAGACGGCTTCCAGGGAAGGCTGCTGACGGACTCCGAGCTTCATGAACTCCACGGATGGAATGCCCACGACTATCGGGCAGAGGACCTGGCACGCTTCTTTACCGCGGCGGAGGAGTCAGGCTTTGTCCTCAACGCCGAGGAACTCGAACTGAGGGAGATACTCCTCTCCGAAGGCATCCTTTCAGGGGATGGCGGCGGAGGGTATCGCTTTCATACAGGTGCCGTAATATCCATAAGCAGGGAATCCGTGGATTACCTGCGGCGCCTTTTTCTGACCCATGAGGGGTTTCACGGCCTCTTTTTTACCGACCCCGGCTACAGGGAACATACCGCCCGACTGTGGGAAGGTTTTTCCCCGGTGGAGAAGGAGTTCTGGCGGGTTTTCCTTCGCTGGCGGGGTTACGATCCGGAAGACAGCTACCTGGTTCAGAACGAGCTGCAGGCATATCTTCTTCAACAGCCGGTCTTCCGGGCAAACACCTATTTTATCGATCACACCCTGCCGCGTATGGCCAGGCTGTACCCTCAGTCTGCCGGGCTGATTGATGAACTGACTGCGAATTTTCCAAATCACTTTGAGAATTCCGCAGCCTTCCTGGAGGAATATGTTTACTCCTCTCTGGGTTTGCGGGGCGGCGATCTGGAAAACCTGAAATATCTCTATTAATACACCCTATATAGCGTCATCTTGTAAAAAAATGCGCCACATATAGCGCATTAACCCTTGCCAGGGGAATGTTTTTTTCGTATCTTGTGAGTTCGCGAGAAAAAAGCGGAGGGGATATGAAGATTACACGACTGTTTACCGGCACGTCCGGTGATCCCTACGAGGGAATAGAATGGAGCTCCCGGGAATCTGAAATCAGGAATCCCGACGGCGGTCTGATTTTTCAGCAGAAGGATGTGGTAGTTCCTTCCGGCTGGTCCCAGATAGCCACGGACATCATGGCCCAGAAATACTTTCGCAGGGCCGGAGTTCCCGATGGCCGGGGCGCAACGGGAGGAGAGAACGACGCCCGGCAGGTCTTCCATCGCCTGGCCGAAGCCTGGCGTAACTGGGGAGAGAAGGCCGGGTATTTCGACACCCCGGAGGACGGTAAAGCCTTCTACGACGAGGTCCGCTACATGCTCGCCCGTCAGATGGGAGCCCCCAATTCACCCCAGTGGTTCAATACAGGGCTTTACGACGCCTACGGAATCGAAGGTCCTCCCCAGGGGCACTACTACGTTGATCCCGATTCGGGTAAGCTGAAAAAATCCTCCAGTGCATATAAACGCCCTCAGCCCCATGCCTGTTTTATTATGGATGTGGAGGACAACCTTGTAAGCGACGAAGGCATTCTTGACCTGGTCACCAGGGAAGCCCGGCTCTTCAAGTACGGATCCGGGACCGGTTCGAACTTTTCGAAAATCCGCGCCGAAGGAGAACCCTTAAGCGGCGGCGGGGTATCCTCCGGACTGCTCTCCTTTCTCAAGATAGCCGATCGTTCCGCCGCGGCAATAAAAAGCGGCGGTACGACCCGCCGGGCGGCAAAAATGGTCATCCTTGATTCGGACCATCCGGATATCGAAAAATTCATCGACTGGAAGATGAAGGAGGAGTACAAGGTCGCCTGCATGACCGCCGGCAGCAGAAAGATTTCCTCCCATGCCGCAGCTCTTTTGAGTGCTGTACGGGACTACAGGGGAAACGAAGCCGACCGGACCGATCCGGACCTCAACCCTGCCCTGAAAACGGCGATAAAGGCCGCCCTTGAAGACGAGATCCCCCAGCCCTTCATCTACCCCCTGGTCAGGATGGCCGATGAAGAGGGGGAACTCCCGGAGTTTGAGCTCTTCGATACCGACTGGCAGGGTGAGGCATATACGACCGTCAGCGGACAGGCATCGAATAATTCGGTCAGAATTACCCAGGAGTTCATGGAGGCGGTTCTTGAGGACCGGGATTATGCCCTTACTGCCCGTACCGGCGGGGAGGCGGTTAAAAACGTTCGGGCACGGATCCTCTGGGACCAGATCGCCAGGGCTGCCTGGAAATGCGCCGATCCGGGACTGCAGTTTCATTCCACCATAAACGAGTGGCACACCTGTCCGGCGGGAGGAGAAATACGGGGCTCCAATCCCTGCAGCGAGTACATGTTTCTGGATAACACCGCCTGCAATCTTGCATCCCTGAACCTGATGCGCTTTTATGATCCCGATTTCGGAACCTTCATGGTGGATGAGTTCCGGCATGCCGTTCGCCTCTGGACCCTGATCCTGGAAATTTCCGTCTACATGGCCCAGTTTCCATCGGAAGAGGTGGCACGCCTGAGCTACGAGTACCGTACCCTCGGTCTGGGCTTTGCCAATCTGGGAACCCTCCTGATGGTAATGGGAAAGGCCTACGACAGCGACGAGGGACGCGCCATCGGCGCCGCCATATCCGCGATCCTCTCCGGCGAGGCCTACGCCTTTTCCGCGGAACTCGCCGCCCAGGCGGGGCCCTTTCCCCGTTTCAAGGATAACCGGGAGGCCATGCTCAGGGTAATCCGCAACCACAGAAGGGCGGCCCTTGACAGTGAGGAAGGGGAATACGAAGGGCTGTCGGTCTATCCCGCGGGAATCGATGAAGAAAAATGCCCGAGCTATCTGCGGGATGCCGCAGTATCCGCCTGGGACCGGGCGCTGGAGCTCGGAGAGGCCCACGGATACCGAAACGCCCAGGTCTCAGCCATTGCTCCCACGGGTACAATCGGACTTCTGATGGACTGCGACACAACCGGTATTGAGCCGGATTTTGCCCTGGTCAAGTTCAAGAAGCTGGCCGGAGGGGGCTATTTCAAGATCATAAACCAGTCCATACGGCCGGCCCTGGCCGCTCTGGGCTACGAGGATGACCGGCAGGAGGATATCATAGACTATTGCCTGGGTCACGGAACGCTTACGGGAGCTCCGGTGATCAACCGGGAGAGTCTGGCGGAAAAGGGCTTCGGCCCGGACGAGCTGGATACGATTGACGGGGCGCTGAAATCCGCGGTCTCTTTAGGCGGCTGTTTTCAGCCCTATCTTCTGGGGGAGGATTTTTACCGGAATGTTCTGAAGATCCCCGCCGCCACCTACAATCTGCCGGGATTTGACCTGCTGGCCCATCTTGGTTTCTCACCCCTTGAGATAGAGGCCGCCGAGGATTATGCCTGCGGAACCATGACCCTCGAGGGAGCCCCCCATCTCCGGGAAGAAGACCTTTCCGTTTTCGATACCGCCTCGCCGGGAGGACGCAGGGGCCGAAGAAGTATTCCCTGGCAGGCTCATGTGGAGATGATGGCGGCAGTTCAGCCCTTTATCTCCGGCGCCATATCCAAAACCATTAATATGCCTGCAGGGGCGACCATCGAGGATGTAAAGGGTGCTCATTTTATGGCCTGGAAGCGGATGCTGAAATCCATCGCCCTGTATCGGGACGGGTCGAAACTCAGTCAGCCCCTCTCATCCCTGAGCCCCGGTGCCGACAAGGTGGCGGATGCAATCCTGAGGATAAGCCGTGAGAAGGGATCGGAACAATCCCGGCATGCCGAGGCACCCGTCAACAGCCAGATCGCACGAGGTCGGAAACTGCTTCCAAATCGAAGGGACGGCTATACCCAGAAGGCCAAGATCGGCGGTCACAGCCTGTTTTTACGCACCGGCAATTACAGTGACGGAAGCCTGGGGGAGATTTTTCTCGACATGCACAAGGAGGGGGCAGCCTTCCGCTCCCTGCTGAACAGCTTTGCCATTGCCGTCTCTCTGGGGCTTCAGTACGGGGTTCCCCTGAAGGAGTATGTGGATGCCTTTACCTTTACCCGCTTCGAGCCCAACGGTATTGTCCAGGGACATGACAACATTAAAATGGCCACCTCGGTTCTGGATTTCATTTTCAGGGACCTGGCCCTGACCTATCTTCATCGGACGGACCTGGCCCAGGTAAAACCTGCGGACCTTGATTCCACCGAAACCACCGACAGCCACATCAGCAATAACGGGGGACACAGCTCGGCGGAAGTTGTTTCTGATTCCGGAAGATTTGCCCGGGAGGCGCGTTTCCGCGGTTACGAGGGGGATCCCTGTCCGTCCTGCGGGCATTTTACCCTGGTACGGAACGGAACCTGCCTGAAATGTGAAACCTGCGGAGGAACAACCGGCTGCAGCTGAGTACTTTACAAAAAAATGCCAATCTGATAGATTGCATTGCACTATTTTTAACTGAATCGAGGTGGAGACAATGGCCCGAAGATGTGATATCTGCGGAAAAGGAACTGTTGCGGGCAACAACGTGAGCCATGCGCACAACAAAACCCGCCGCGTATGGAAGCCGAATATCGTCAAGGTAAAGGCCCTTGTCGGAACAGGTAAGAAGACCCTGCGGGTTTGCACCAGCTGCCTGCGTTCCGGTAAGGTCGTTAAGGCTTAATCGGCAGGCGTCGCCCTGGGACCGTTTCCGGTGCGGGGCGGCTCGCCGCGGGTTTCCTTACTGAACCGCACGACAAGCTAAAACGAGATAGAGAGTCCGTCCCAGGCGGGCTCTATTTTTTTGGGCAGCATTTCAAGAAGTTCCATGTGACTGTGATCATGGCACAAATGAGTCAGCCAGGTCTGTTCAGCGCCGATTTTTTCGGCCTCCGCCACAGCTTCGTCTATCGAGAAATGGGTCGGGTGGGGACGTTTGCGGAGCGCTCCGATAATCAGTTTCCTGAGTCCCTTCAACAGAGGATACGACTCCTCCGGTATTCGTGAACAGTCGGTAATATACGCAAGCTCCCCGATCCTGAAACCATAGATCAGCAGCTCTCCGTGAAAAACCGGCACAGGTACAATCCTGATACCTTTGATTGTGATGCCGTCGGCTGGAAGGGGGTGCAGTTCGATTTTCGGACGTCCTCCGCCTTTCTGTCCCGGCGAGGTGGAGAATATATAATCAAAGCGCTTTTCAATATCCCTTTGTGTGGATTCTCCCGCATATACCGGCATGGGCCTGTCCTTCGTCAAGGGCCGGATATCATCAAGTCCGTGAAGATGGTCCGCATGGGAGTGAGTGTACAGGATCGCATCAAGACATGTGATTCCTTCGCGTATCGCCTGTATCCGGAATTCCGTACTTGTGTCTATCAGTATGTTGACTTCCTTGTCTCGTATAAAAAGAGAGGCCCTGCTGCGTTTGTCCCGGGAGTCATCGGATCGGCAGACCCGACAGGAACATCCAACGACAGGAATCCCGTGGGATGTCCCGGATCCCATAATAATCGCTTCCATGGATCAGGATAGTACCAGAGAAAAGCTTCAAGGCTCAACTCATCTCTTTCAGAATGTTCTTTCGTGACGGTCCCGCGGATAAACGACGGGACAAGCGTTTTCTGTACAGCGCTCCGCAGGACAAAAGACTGCCGACAGCCTCCTGACACCAGTTGTAGTCCCAGGTTCCGAGGATTCCGAAGGAGCTGCTCCTTCCGGCGGCTCCGCCAAGATGTTCCGGCCTGTAGCCTTTGACGATATCCGAAACCTCCTTGCAGCTGAGCATGGAACTGTATTCCCTTACGAGTCCGACTATCTCATCAGATCCCCTGGGGATGAACTCTATCGAACCGGTACAGACATCGCAGATGCCGCAGGCTGCATGCTCTTCATGGGGTGAAAAGAGACTCATCAGGGATTTCCGTCTGCAGCGCTTGTTTGAGAGAAAAGCCTTGACGAGGGTTCCGTACCGCGTATCCCTGGATGATTCAAACTTCATGGCCAGATCGGAGGGTTCGAAAAGGACAACGGCCCGGCAGGGTTTTCCATCCCGCCCGGCACGTCCGGATTCCTGTACATAGGCTTCCACCGAGGGGGGCAGCCCCCTGTGAACGACACTGCGGATCCCCGCGCAGTCAACGCCGAGCCCAAAGGCGCAGGTGGCGCAGAGGATCAGATCTCCCCCCTGCATGAACCAGTTTTCTACCTGCTGTTTCTCCTCCTTCGAAAGTCCGGCATGATAAAATTTAACCCTTTCTGCCGCATCTGAGGAACGGCTTGCCAGGAGCCGTGCGGTATCTTCCGCATCCCTGCGCCGGCGGCAGAAGATTATCATGGGAGTCTTCAGGCAGGATTCTGCAAGATATACAAGGTCGGCCTCCGGGCTGATGCTCGGTATGGCGCTGAAGGCTATGTTCTCCTTCGCCGGAGATCTGGAGTACAGGCTGTAACCCTGGTTTCCAAAAATGAGTCCGGCCATCTGGGGGAGCAGTTCGGGAGAAGCCGTGGCGGTAAAGGCGCTGACCCGCCGGGGATCAAGCTCCCTGACGAAGCTGCAGACCTCAACATAGGCGGGACGGAAGCTCAGGCCCCATTCAGCGCTGGTGTGGGCCTCATCAAAGACAAGGTGCCGGGGAGGACTTTTCCGTAAGGCCTTTTGGATATCCAGGTCCAGAATACTTTCCGGGTTTGCCAGAAGTACCCGGACCTCCCCGTCGGCAGCCTCTGATATGGCGGCCAGCTTCTCCCGTTTTGACGTCCCCCCGACAAGGGGAAAAACGCGGACGCCGGCCTTCCTGAAACGCTGCAGCTGGTCGCTGATAAGGGCGTTCAGCGGATAAATGATAAGGCTGTAGCCGGGTATGACAAGGGCCGGAAGCATGTAACATATACTCTTTCCGGCACCGGTTGGAAGCAGAATAAGACCTCTGGACGGTGCTTCGGAGCCCGCCCCCGTGACGGGTACACCGCAGGCAACACAGATCTCCTCGATTATGGCCCGCTGATAGGAAAAAAGACTCGTAAGGCCGAAATTCTGCAGATAATCTTCAGGATTCGTCGTTTCCGAAAGGCTGTCTTGTTTTATTGAGTCGATCATGCTGTATAAAACTGCAGTAACCGTCGTCTGATTTTTGAACAGGGTAAGGGATAAAATGCTGATACAGGTGAGTATCTTACAAATAATTCAAGAAATCGATGTATGATTAAAAATAATCTTCCTGCTTACTTGAAAAAATTATAATATTTACCTAATCTGAGGCAGAAACTTCTACAAGGAGGGCGCATGGCGGCGGGCCACGAAATTGATGAACTGGACCTGAATATTATTCGCATTCTGCAGCAGGACGCGCGTCGTCCATTTCAGGAGATTGCCAGGGACCTTTCGGTTTCCGGAGGAACAGTCCATGTGCGATACAACAAGTTACGGGAACTTGGCATTATAAAGGGTTCCCGGATTATCGTGGACATGCAGATGCTCGGTTTCGAGGTATGCGCCTTCGTCGGTATCAACCTCCACAACGCCCGGGACTACAATATCGTTGTTCAGAAACTCAAGGACTTTGATGAAATAATCGAGGTTCATTCCACCACCGGGGCGTATAACTTTTTTATTAAAGTCGTTGCCAAGAACACCCGGGGACTTCACAATTTTCTTACCGACCGGCTTCAGGAAATGCCGGAAATCCAGTCCACCGAAACCTTTATCTCCCTCGACCTGCCGGTTGACCGCGAGATACCTATAGACAAGAATCAAATAATAGGGTACGCCTAGAACGGACAGGTTATCCCGAAATCTATCTGACAGGTATCTTATATGAATAATCCGAAGATGTACGAAGCTGCCCGAAATGCACGAAAAGCAGCTGTTGATATGGCTGTTCTGACGGGCGAGCAGAAGAACAGGGCCCTTGCCGGCATCATAGCGGTTCTGCAGGAAAATGCACAGACAATCTTTGACGCCAATACCAGGGATATCGCTCAGGCTCAAAAGGACGGCGTTCCCGCGCCTCTACTGAAACGCCTGGTCTTCGATGCGAAAAAGCTGGATGGGGCGATCCATGGCATCAGGGCACTCATCGGCCTCGATGAACCCGTAGGCCGGCTGCAGCTGGCAACCGAGCTCGATGAAGGGCTCGAGTTGCACCGGATAAGCTGCCCCATCGGTGTCATCGGAATGATTTTTGAGTCCCGCCCCGACGCCCTGGTACAGATTTCCACTCTCTGTCTCAAGAGCGGAAACTCCGTGCTCCTGAAGGGAGGCAGGGAAGCCCTTGAAACCAACCGTGTTCTTGCCTCATGTATTGCCGAAGGGGCCGCCAGGGAAGGACTGCCTGAAGGGTGGATTTACAATATTGAATCCAGGGAGGAGGTTGCCCAGATGCTTTCCATGGACAACGAGATTGACCTCCTTGTCCCCCGGGGATCCAACGAGTTCGTCCGTTATATAATGGATAACAGCCGAATACCCGTCATGGGCCACGCCGACGGAATCTGTCATACCTATATTCATGCCTCTGCGGATCCGGGAATCGCGGTACGGGTTGCGGTGGATGGAAAGGCCCAGTACGTTGCTGTCTGCAATGCCACGGAAACCATCCTAATCGACAGATCCGTTGTAAAAATCATTCTGCCTCTGCTTGTTAACGCCCTGGAGGCGGCGGGCGTCAGGATAAAGGCCTGTGCAGTATGCAGAGAGCTTATACCCGGCCTTGAAGAAGCGGTGGAGGAAGACTGGAGCACCGAGTATCTTGATCTGATCGTATCCGTAAAGGCGGTGGAGGGTCTGGAAGAGGCGGTTGATCATATCAACCGCTACGGTTCCGGGCATACCGATGCAATTGTGGCCAGCGATACGACGGCATCGGATTTTTTTACCTCCCGGGTGGATTCGGCCAATGTCTTTGTAAACTGCAGCACCAGGTTCTCCGACGGTTTTCGCTACGGTTTCGGCGCCGAGGTGGGAATCAGCACCGGAAAGCTCCATGCCCGGGGCCCGGTGGGACTGGAAGGCCTGTTGACCTACAAGTACAAGCTGACAGGCACGGGCCAGATTGTTGCAGATTACGCTTCGGGTAAAAAGCATTTTACCCATCGAAAGCTGGATATTAACTGATGCGTGATTTTTCTTACTGTAAACGGGTTGTCGTCAAGATAGGGACCAATCTGCTCTCATCCCCTGAGGGAGTACGGGAAGACTTTCTCGAAAGAGTTGCCAGGGATATCTGCGTCCTCCGGGAAAAAGGGCTGCAGGTGGTCGTTGTAACCTCCGGAGCCGTAGGAATGGGGGCCAGGGAACTCGGATTAAGCGGCAAGGTCACCAGGATAAATATGCGCCAGGCCTGTGCAGCCATCGGTCAACCCCTTCTGATGCAGTCATACCGCTCGGTATTCGGCAGGCTCGGGGTCAATATCGCCCAGTTGCTTCTTACTCCGGAGGTCCTCAATAACAGGAAAAGCTATCTTACCCTGCGGGATTCCCTGGAAACCCTGTTTTCCCTTCGGGTGCTTCCTGTTGTGAATGAGAACGACAGTGTCTCCACCAGTGAAATAGGCAATGCCTTTGGAGAGAACGATCGCCTGAGTGCTCTTGTGGCCAGTAAGATCGACGCCGATCTTCTGATTCTTATGACCGATATCGACGCTTTATACGATGCCGACCCTCGAAGCAACAGCGAGGCAAAGCCGCTGAGTATAGTGGAGGAGCTTACTCCGGAAATTCTGGCAGCCGCCGGCAGTGCCGGCAGCGCACATTCCACCGGGGGCATGCGCACAAAACTTGATGCTGTCAAGATCGCCCGCCGGGCCGGCTGCAGGGTTGTGCTTGCCCACGGAAACACCGAAAACATGCTGGAAAGAATCATCGCGGGAGAGGCAATCGGAACGCTGTTTCTCGCCCGGCCCAGAATAAAGAACCGCAAACGCTGGATCCTCTACAGCTGGCCGGAAGGTTTCCTGCGGATCGACGAAGGTGCAGCCAGTGCTCTTCGGGAGCACAAGAGCCTGCTGCCCAGGGGACTTACCGCCGTTGAGGGTAATTTTCCAGCCGGCGCCGTGGTCCAGATAAATGATATTGCCAAAATCATTTCAAATTTCTCGTCCACTGAACTGCAGAAGCTTATTGGGCTTCACTCCTCCAGGATCACCGAAATCCTCGGTAAAGAAGCGCCGGTGGTAATAGCCCGCCCGGAGGAGACGGTATTCCTGGATGAAAAGGATGACTGAAGGAGACCCGCAGGTGCCTTGAGGAAGGTCGCCTTTAATAACTACTCTTTTTTCCATATCCTGAGTCGTCAGGATTTTCCGCGATCCTCAACTCTTGTTACGACAAGCGTATGCGGGCACTATAAAAATTTTCCTTCCTGACTATGGAAAAAATACCACGCTTTTAGAGGTGCCCGGATGTTATCCGAGGGAGAGAAGGGCGAGGCTTTCGAGGTGATAGGTCTGGGGGAACATGTCAAAGGCTTCCAGAAGTTCAATCCTGTAACCCGCTCTTTCAAAGGCCTTCAGGTCGCGCATGAGGCTTGCGGGATTGCATGATACGTAGGCTACCAGCGGTATATGAAGTTCCGCCAGCAGGGGAGCCTCTTTTTTCACTCCCTTGCGGGGCGGGTCGAGGATCAGAACATCGGTTGCAGCAGCCTCCCTTCTGAGAGCTCCGTAGACAGACGCGACCTTCCCCCTGGAGTAGTGCAGACGTCTGTTATTTCCTGCCGCTTCCCGGGCGGCTGCGACAGCTTCGGCGGATACGTCCCAGCCGCTGATCGATTCGGCTGCGTCTGACAGAGGCAGGGAGAGGTTACCGTCTCCGCAGAACAGATCAAAAACCCTCGGTTCCGGGTAATACTTGAGAATATGTCCTCGCAGCCGCTTTTTCAGCAGCCTGTTTCCCCCGGTGTTGGTCTGCCTGAAGGCTTCGTCCGTTCCGGCGGTGAGAATGCGGACCCCGCCGTCTTCGTTTCTCAGTTCAAAACGTTCCGGCAGCTTCCCGATCTCCTGTTGTCCCAGGGGAGGGTCCCTCAGCCAGTCCCTTAAGGGCGCTTCGGCAATAAGACAGTCTTTCACCTGAATCAGATCCCTGCTTCCTGCGGCGTAATACCCGATCTTTTGATCCCTGCGGTGCAGGCTTATGCGGCAGCGATACTCCAGTTCAGAGGGGGAAGGAAAGACAGATATTTCCCGGGGAGAATTCGAAAGATCTTTTTCTGCCATGGATGCAAGAATCTCTTTTTTGGCAGTGACCTGGGCCGGATATGTAATATGCTGCCACTGGCATCCGCCGCAGCTGCCGAACCAGGGGCAGGGAGCTTCGCTGCGAAAGGGCGATGCTTCCAGAATGCTGGTTATTTTTCCTCTGCGGTAGGAGGGTTTAAGCTCGATCTCTTCGATTTCCACGAGATCCTGCGGTGCGCTGAAGGGTATGAACCAGACCAGCCCGTCTTCCCGTGCCAGACCGTCCCCGCCGTAGACCAGTTTTTCTATGCGTAGAGGCATTCCTGAATCATGCCTCGTCTTCGTCGGATGGAAAGAGGAACTGATATTCCTCCTGGGAAATAACTTCCCTGGGAGTGGACTGCATATCCGAGGAGAGCAGGGATTTCTGCAGTTCCTCCACGTCTCTCCGGTGGGAATCCGTCATTTCGCTGAATTTCTCCAGGAAGGGAGTAAATGCTTCTCCCATGCCCGAGGAGTTGGATATGATAATGGACAGGAAGTCCGTAAAGCGCTGTTTTACCGTAATGATTCCACGGGTGACGCTTTCTGCCTGAACTATGCGGTAGCTTTCACCCAGGGCTGAATACAGGCGTCCTATGGTGGTGTCGATGAAAAATATGTCTTCGATAATCTTGTCGAAAAAAAAGAGCCGGTCCAGGTTCAGGGCGACGCCGCCGTCGAGGGTGTTCAGAAGTTCATTCAGGAAATATAAATCCTCTTCAAAGTGAATTGTCTGTCCCATGGCTCCTCCTGCCTGTCAGTACAAATATCGTCTGAGTAAGGAGTTGACTTGACAGTTATATTGTCTTGTGGTAGTCTGCCCCGACCTCTTTATCCGGAGATAATATTACTCCGGATCGAATTATTAGTCCATGAGGAGGGACAATTTGAGAGAGTACGAATTTACGGTCATTTTCCGTCCGGAAGATGACGCCTACAAGAACGGCTATGAAAACCTGAAAAAGCTTATGGAAAAATACGGGTTTACCTCGTCCAGGGATGAGGACATGGGCGTTCGTGATCTTGCCTATCCCATTAAAAAAACCGAACGCGGCCACTACCGCTACATGGAGATTTCTGCATCCCCCGAAAAGGTCGCGGATATCGACAAGGAGCTTAAACTCGTCCAGGACGTCCTGAAGTTCCTCTTTGTCAGAAAAGAATCCTAAAATACGGGGAGGACTTCCATGGCGAATTTGAATCATGTAACTTTGATAGGTCGGCTGACCCGGGATTCAGAATTGAAGTACACCAATTCCGGTATGGCTGTTGCCCGTCTGTCCATAGCTGTAAACCGCAGAAAGAGGTCCGGTGATCAGTGGACGGAGGAGGCAAATTTCTTCGATATTACGGTTTTTGGCAAAACCGCGGAGAGCTTGTCTCAATACCTGGTAAAAGGCAAAGAGATTGCCGTGGAAGGAGAGCTGCGGCAGAGCCGATGGGAACAGGATGGTCAGCCGAGAAGCAAGGTTGAGGTTGTTGCAAACAATGTTCAGCTCCTCGGCGGTCCCAGGGGAGGAGAATCCCGGGGATCTTCCCAGTCCTATGGAAATGACCAGGTAGAACGATATACCCCCGGTGGCGGGGACGACGGTTTTGAAGACGATATTCCATTTTAGTCGAAAAACCGGTAAAAAAGCAGAAGATCAAGGAGAATCAAGATATGAGTTCTGAAGATACTCAGGATAGAGAACGAGAAGACGACGGCCGGCAGAATGACGGCCGCGACGACGGCCGGGATGATGGTCGTGACGGAGGCCGCGGTTTTCGCCGGGGCGGTGGAAAGCCTTTTTTCAGGCGGAAGGTCTGCAAATTCTGTACCCAGAATACGCTGCCGGATTACAAGAATCCCGATGCCCTGCGAAGATTCGTAACGGAGCGGGGGAAAATTCTTCCCCGGAGAATTACCGGCACCTGTGCAAAACATCAGCGCGCTCTTTCCCTGGAGATTAAAAAGGCCCGCGTGCTTGCCTATCTTCCCTTTGTGAAGAAATAGGCCCTGGAAAGTCGAGAGGAGAAATAGCAGTATGAAGATTATTCTCAAAGAAGATGTGTATAACCTCGGAGAGGAAGGCGATATTCGCGTGGTAAAACCCGGATATGCCAGGAACTATCTTATCCCCCAGGGGCTGGCAGTTCCTTTTAACAAGGGAAACGCCGCAATGTTCGAGCAGCGCCGGGAGGCGATTGAAAAGCGGAAAGAAGAGAAACGCAACGCCGCCATGGGACTCAAGGAGAGGATTGAAACCCTCGAGCTTACCATCCCCATGCCCGCCGGCGATACGGGTAAACTCTTTGGCTCAGTTACAAATGCTACAGTTTCCGATGCTCTGGCAAAGGAAGGCATCCATGTTGAGCGCAAAAAGATCGACCTTGTTGAACACACCATAAAAATGATTGGCAAACACAAGGCCCGGATAAAGCTCTATGAGAGCAACGTCGCTGAGCTCCAGTTTCTGGTTGTGGACGAGAAAACCGGTGCGGTGGAACCCAAGGGAACCGTAAAAGCTGAAAAGGAGGCCCCTGTACAACAGGATGCCCCCGAGGAAGAGACCTCCTCCGAAGAGGAAGCTCTGGACGAGGCTGCGGCTGAAGAAAGTGAAGACAGCGTAAAGGAAGAAGTCGGCGAGGAAGAGTAGGCAAGCGATGCCTGAACGCCTTAAAGATTCAGTTCCGCCCCATAATGTGGATGCCGAAAAGGCCGTCCTCGGGGCGGTATTTTTAAATCCAGATACCTTCGGTACCGTTCTGGAACAGCT
Organism: Marispirochaeta aestuarii; assembly: GCF_002087085.1. Taxonomy (NCBI): domain Bacteria; kingdom Pseudomonadati; phylum Spirochaetota; class Spirochaetia; order Spirochaetales; family Spirochaetaceae; genus Marispirochaeta; species Marispirochaeta aestuarii. The sequence goes on from NZ_MWQY01000005.1 coordinate 129,543, forward strand.
CCGGGGAAAGGACTTTTTTAAAACAGGTCACCGCAAGATTTTTGAAGCCATGGTTTCTCTTTTTAACAAGGGAGAAACCATGGATCTCATTACCGTAACGGACGAACTCCGCAACCAGGGCGACCTGGAATCCGCAGGGGGGCTTGGCTATGTGTCAGGCCTCACCGATGCTACTCCCACCAGCGCCAACGTGAGTTATTATACAGGTATAGTCCGGTCCTTAAGTCTCCGGCGTAATCTGCTCAACGTTGCTCACGAAATGATCTCCGACGCTCAGAATGACACGATCCAGACCCGCCAGATTATTGAAGAGGCGGAGCGACGGATTTTCGATATCGCCGAAGAGAACCCCACGGGTCACTATAAAACCGCAGGGGAGGTAATTGCCAGAACAATAGAGGCAATAGAAAAGCTGTATCATACCAAGGACAGCTTTACCGGGATTCCCTCGGGCTTTGCCGATCTGGACAAAATGACCTCCGGTTTTCAGAAGTCGGAGTTCATTGTAATAGGTGCCCGTCCCTCGGTGGGTAAAACAGCCTTTGCCCTGACCATGGCTTCGAATATGGCTATCCGATATAAGCGTCCCATCGGGTTCTTTACCCTGGAAATGTCCGACATGGCCCTTATGCAGCGTCTTGTGGCTGCGGAAGCCCGCATAGCCTCGGACATTTTGCGGACCGGAATGCTGAAGCCCTCGGACTTTCATAAGCTGACCGAGGCTGCAGGCCGGATCTATGAGGCTCCCCTGTTTATTGATGATTCCCCCAATATCAAGCTCCTGGACCTCCGGGCCCAGGCCAGACGTATGCGTCAGCAGGAGAAGGTGGAGGCAATCTTTGTGGACTATATAGGTCTGGTGGAACCGGAAAACAAATACAACGTTCCTCGCCACGAGCAGGTTGCGGAAACCTCCCGTTCCCTGAAATCCCTGGCCCGGGAACTGGATATTCCGATTATCTGCCTCTCCCAGGTCGGACGGCAGTCGGAGGGAAAAGCCCCGAGCCTCGCGGACCTCCGGGAATCGGGGTCTATTGAACAGGATGCCGACGTGGTAATGTTCCTTCATCGCGACCGGGGCGAGAAGGAGGGGACCCAGGATGTAAACAACGTGGAAACCGAACTAATTGTCGCCAAGCAGAGAAACGGTCCCGTGGGGACCATCAAGGTGGCCTTTATTCCCAAGTATACGAAGTTTGAGGCCTTCAGCTACGAAAAGGTTTAGCGCGCCGGTTTTTCTGAAAATCCGGATGCATAGCTGCTCCGGAATTACAATTGACGGAGCTTGACTGCAATCTGGCGCGGTTATAGTATCTACGTAAAATCAAAAGAGACTTTCCCCGGTTCATCTTTTGTAAGTGCATATCAGGAGGACAGCAATGGCAAAAAAGAGCATGCCCGAGACCAGACCCGCTCCGACGAATAATGAAGAAAAGCAGAAGGCCCTGGAAGCCGCCCGGCTGCAGATAGAAAAGCAGTTTGGAAAAGGCTCCCTCATGCAGCTGGGGAAGGAACGTCAGGACCTGCATATAGAATCGATACCCTCCGGATCCATCCTGCTGGACGCGGCCCTGGGGGTCGGCGGGTATCCCAAGGGCAGGGTTATAGAGATATACGGTCCCGAATCTTCGGGAAAAACCACCCTGGCGCTGCATGCAATCGCGGAGGCTCAGAAAAGGGGTGGAATAGCGGCATTCATCGACGCCGAACATGCCCTGGATCCGGGGTACGCCCGGAATCTCGGGGTAAACATCGACGAGCTGTGGGTATCCCAGCCCGATACGGGAGAACAGGCTCTGGAGATTGCAGAGTCTCTGGTTCGTTCCGGAGCGGTAGATATTATCGTAGTCGACTCTGTAGCTGCTCTTACTCCCCAGGCGGAAATAGAGGGAGATATGGGAGATTCCCACATGGGTCTGCAGGCCCGGCTTATGAGCCAGGCCCTTCGCAAGCTTACCGCCACCATCGCCAAATCTCATTCCTGCCTGATATTTATCAACCAGATCCGCATGAAGATCGGAGTAATGTTCGGCAACCCTGAAACTACAACAGGAGGAAAGGCTCTCAAGTTCTATTCCTCCGTACGGGTGGAGGTTCGAAAGATCGAAACCATCGCCAAGGGAACTGATGACGCCATCGGAAACAGGGTTCGCGTAAAGGTGGTGAAAAACAAGGTGGCTCCGCCATTCAGAAAAGTGGAGCTGGAGATAATGTTCGGAAAGGGGATATCCTCCTCCGGAAGCCTGCTGGATGCTGCGCTGAAATTTGAGCTGATCGAAAAGAGCGGCAGCTGGTACTCCTTCGGCGAGGAACGGATCGGCCAGGGCAGGGAGAATGCCAAACTCTTTCTTGAAAGCAATCCCGACATTGCCGAGGAAATTGAGAAAAAACTCCGAATACTCCTCTTTCCCGCCGCTGCGGTTGAAAAAGAGGATAAAGCAAAGAAGACCGGGGAAACAAAGAAAGCCGATTCTACTGCCGGGACAGTGGAAGATCCGAAGTCGGAACTCTTTTGACGGAACAAAAGGGATCTTTCGAGGGACATCGGGTCTATCTCGGCCTTGGTTCGAATACCGGTGATTCCGAAGGCATCCTTCAGGGGGCTGTCCGGGAACTAAGAGCACACTTCAGGGACCCCCGGGTTTCCCCGTTTTTCCGGACCCGCCCCCGGGACGATTTGCACCAGCCCGATTTTATTAACGCAGTTTTCTCCGGGCTGACGGATATACATCCGTATGAGATTCTGCAGATCACACAGGACCTGGAAAACAGGCATGGACGCCTGAGAGATCCCGATCGACCCAAGGGGCCGAGAACGCTTGATATTGATATCCTTCTCTATGGAAACCTGCAGATTCATGGACCTGATCTTGAAATTCCGCACCCCCGCATGAAGGAACGCAAGTTTGTCCTTGTTCCCCTGCTGGAGCTCGATCCGCTGTTGCGGGAGCCGGAAACCGGCATCTATTACGGGGAGTATGCTGCCGGACTCGAAGATCAGGGTATTTACTACATCTCCCTGAACCACTATAGTACTACCTTGTCGTGGGAGGATCGCGCGGAAGGGTATGGAAGCAAGTACGGTAACCAACGAAAGCAGTAACGATAATTACCGTTTCAAGCTGAATCAGTTTGAGGGGCCTCTGGACCTTCTGCTTTTTCTGATAAAAAAATCAGAGATTAATATATACGATATCCCCATTGCGCAGATTACCGAGCAGTACCTGGAGTATCTGAATATCGTCGAAGCGGTCAATCTGGACAACATTACCGAGTTCTATGTAATGGCGGCAACCCTGCTCTATATTAAATCCCGTATGCTGCTTCCGGTGGAAGTTGATTTCGATGATGAGCTTGAGGACCCCCGTCAGGAGCTTGTGGATCGTCTTATCGAGTACCAGAAGTACAAGAAGATTTCCGAACTGATGATGGACAAGGAAAATGAGAGCGAATGGGCCATCGAAAGGAAAAAAAAGCAGAGGGTGCTGCCCTTCGACGATAAGGATGATTTGTGGGATAAAATAGATGTCTGGGAGCTGTTAAAGACCTTTTCGTCCCTTATTTCCAATATCTCTTCGGAACGGATCCTCAATCTCTACGAAGAGGTTTCCATAAACGAAAAGATCAGCCTGGTGAACGAGCTTCTTGAAGAACGGGAATACTGTCTGTTTACCGATCTGGTGATTAAAGAAAACTCCATCATGGAGATAATCTGCGCCTTTCTCGCGATTCTTGAGCTGGTAAAACTCAAGCGTATATCAATTTATCAGAACCGGATGTTCGGTGATATCCGCATATACAGCCATCCCGACGCGGGAAAAGAAGATGAATATCCGGAGCCTGAGCCGGAATTCCCGGATATGTCAGATGCACCGGAAAACATTGAAGAGGAGCAGGGAGGAGATGACCCTGGAACGTGAAGCTGCAATAATCGAAGCCATATTGTTTCTGGAATCCGAGCCCATAGACGTAAAGACCATCGCAAAGATCAGCCGCCTGGATAAGGATATAGTGGAAGGAGGGCTGAAATTCCTGGAGGAACACTATGCCGAACAGGGGCATGGTCTTGATCTTCGGGAAATCGGTGGAGGTTTTCTCCTGAGCCCCAAGGAAGAGCTCTGGGATGATCTCAAGGAGCGCTATGGAAAGAAAAACGATGCGAAACTCTCCCGGGCAGCCATGGAAACCCTGTCTATTATCGCCTATTCCCAGCCCATAACCAGGGGAGAAATCGAGGGCATTCGGGGCGTAAGCGCCGATGGTATGATCAAACTGCTGTTAGGCAGAAACCTCATAAAAGAGGTCGGTAAAAAAGAGGCCCCCGGAAGGCCGGTACAGTACGGTACGACAAAGGAGTTTCTGAAGGTCTTCCGGCTGCGCAGTATCGCTGATCTTCCGAAGCTTGACGAATTGAATCAGGACAGGTTTGAACTTGATGGCAGATAATAAGGATAACGAAATCCGGCTGCAGGTATTTCTTGCGCGATCGGGTATCGCATCACGAAGGGGTTCCGAGGATCTTATTCGTCAGGGACGGGTACGGGTCAATGGCAGGGTGATAACCCGCATGGGCGAGAAGGTTTCCCTTGGCGATACAGTAGAGGTCGACCATAAGAAAATTTATCCTGACCGCAGATTTGTTTATGTTGCATTATATAAGCCGAAATTTGTCGTCTCTTCCCTGAATGATCCGGAGGGACGGACAACAGTAGCGGATATTATCAAGGGGAAATTCCCGTTCCGGCTTTTTCACGTCGGCAGGCTGGATTACCTCTCGTCGGGACTCATGTTCCTGACAAACGACGGGGAGTTCAGTCGGTTTATCACAAGCCCTGCTGTGGGAATTGAAAAGGAGTACCTGGTGGAGGTGTCCAGGCCCATCAGCAAGGAGCTTCTGGACAGCTTTGTCCGGGGAATCACGATTGATGATGAAGTGCTCTCTGTCAGTTCATACAGGCTTGCGGGGGAAAAGGTTGCCTATCTGATCCTCAAAGAGGGCAAGAATCGCGAGATTCGACGGCTCTTTCATCACAATAAAATACGGGTAAAGAAGCTGCATCGCGTCAGAATCGGCTCCGTAAACATCAAAGGAATGGTTCCCGGGGAATATCGTCTTCTTGCGGCGAGGGATCTGAAGGAACTGGGTTACAGACACGGAGGGGCCTTATGGTCGTAGCAATAGACGGACCGGCGGGGGTTGGGAAGAGCAGTATTTCCGTTGAACTCGCTGGAAAAACGGGATTTCATTATCTGAATTCCGGGAATTTTTATCGAGCCGTGACCTACGCTGCCCTGCGGGAGAACCTCGATCTGGAAACACAGAGTATCGTTGAATCCTTCGCGGCCACCATTCAGTTTGAGTACCGGGACGGAGATATCTATCTGGCGGGAGACAATATAACCGCGGAGCTTCACAGCGACCAGGTTGACGCTCAGGTTGCTCAGGTCTCCTCCTTTCGTGGTGTCCGGGAGTGGGTTAATCAGCGTTTGCGAGAAATTTCCAGCCGACGGGATATTATCGTTGAAGGCCGGGATATAAGCACGGTGGTTTTTCCCGACGCCGAGCTGAAGGTTTTTCTTGACGCCAGTCCGGAGGTTCGCGCCAGACGCCGCTTCGACCAGGGTGTCAGCGGGCTGAGTCTTGATGAGATAGCCGAAGGAATACGAAAGCGGGATGAAATTGACCGGTCCAAGGAGTGGGGACGTCTTGTCCGGGCTGAAGATGCCCTTTATGTTGATACTTCGGGCTTGACCATAGAAGAAGTTTGTGCCAAAGTAGTACGGAAAATTCACGAGATAACGCGTAAAAATATCGAGGAGACCGAGTCGAAGCATGAGTGATCGAGAGCCTAACAACGGAGAGATGATACAATCCGAACTCCAGGAAGAATACCTCAAGAGCCTCGATGAACTGGAAGAGGGCCAGCTTGTTGAAGGTACGGTAATCGAGATTGGTCCGGAACAAGTATTTGTCGATGTAGGATACAAATCAGAAGGAAAAATCCCAACCGAAGAGTTCGAAACGGAACCCTCAATCGGTGACACCGTTTCGGTCGTCCTTGTAAGCAAAGAAGGGAAAGGCGGTCAGGTCGTTGTATCCAAAAAACGTGCCGACATGATCTCCTTCTGGCGGACCCTCAAGGAGGCCTCGGAGACGCAGGAACCAGTGGAGGGTACCTTTTCCAAGGTTATCAAGGGCGGCTTCGAAGTCGATCTCGGTTGCGGTATTACGGCCTTCAACCCCATGAGTCAGACCGATGTGCGCCGTGTGGAAGATCCGGAAACCTTTGTCGGAACAAAATCAAAATTTTTGATTGAGCGTTTTCAGAAAGAAAAACGAGCAAGAATAGTACTTTCCCGCCGTTCATGGCTGGAGCGTGAGATAGAGAACAAGAGGGAAGAATTCTTCAACACCATTAAAGAAGGCGACGAAGTCGAGGGAAGGGTAAAATCCTTTACCTCCTTCGGAGCTTTTATCGACCTTGGCGGGTTTGACGGCCTGCTTCATATAAACGACATGAGCTGGGGACACGCTTCCCGTCCCAAGGATTACGTCAAAAAGGACGAGGATCTGCGGGTCAAGGTCATAAAAATAGACCCGGAATCGAAAAAAATAAATCTTTCCCTCAAACACCTTACGCCGGATCCCTGGACGGTATTCGAATCTAAATACCATGTCGACGATGTCGTTAAGGGTAAGGTAACCAAACTTGCAGATTTCGGTGCTTTCATCGAACTGGAAGATGGAATCGAGGGGCTGGCCCACGTGTCGGAGCTTTCCTGGGTGAGGAGAATCAAACACCCGAAAGAGGTGCTTGCCATCGGCGACGAAGTGGAAGTAAAGATCCTCGATTACGATCTGGAAGCCGGCAGGGTGTCTCTGGGACTCAAACAGGTCCTGCCGAATCCCTGGGACTCAATTGAAGAACAGTATCCGGTGGGCAAACGTATGACCCTGGAGGTCAAAAAGCTTACCAATGCCGGCGCTTTTCTCGAGATAGAGGAAGGTATCGACGGGTTTCTGCATGTCGACGATCTCTCCTGGACCAAGAAAATCCGGCATCCCTCTGCAATGCTGAAGGAAGGCGAAAAGGTTGAGGTTGTCGTAATTGAGCTGGACAAGGAAGCCCGGAGAATTCGTCTTGGCGTAAAACAGCTCTCGGATGACCCCTGGCAGGCCCTGAAATCCGCTTTCCCCAAGGGAAGCAGAATCGAGGGGACGGTCAGCGGAATAACGGATTTTGGTGTCTTTGTCCGGGTGCAGGGCGATATAGAAGGACTCATTCCCAGGGCTCACTGTTTTGGCCCCGGCGAGGAACCCGTGGAAGATCTCGGCACAGTCTTCAAGGAAGGTGAGCCGGTTACTGCGGCTGTAATTGAGATCAATACCAACACCCAGCGTCTTGGGCTCTCCATCCGGGATCTCAAGAAGAAGCAGCAGCGGAAGGAGATGGCAAAGTACATTCATGATGAAGAGGAAGAATCGACCTTTACTCTCGGTGATTTTCTCAAAGACAAAGGTATCGATTCTTAGTTAAATTATGGTATGCTCAGCCAAAATATTGATGCGGGTAAATTCGAAACACTAATTGAGATTAACACCCTCATAAACTCCGATTATTCGGATCCGAAAGCACTGTTAACGCGGATCCTTGAATCGGCGACACGCCTCACCGCTGGTGAGGCGTCTTCGTTATTACTGCTGAACTCTGAAAACAATAAACTGTACTTTGAGATTTCCCTGGGTTCCAAAGGGCCGGATGTGCAGCAGTTCTCGCTGAACCTGGGCGAGGGCATAGCCGGCTGGGTAGCCCAGAACAACCGCAGTCTCATTGTGAATGACGTGGAAAAGGATAAGCGCTTTTTCGCGGATATAAGCGAACAGATCGGTTTTTCAACAAAATCCATACTTGCAGTACCCATGCGCATCAAAGAACAGTGTGTCGGCGTTATTGAGATTATCAACAAGACAGATGGAGCCCTCTTTGAACAGGAGGACCTGGAATGGCTCGAGGTCTTCGCCAACCAGGCCGCCCTTGCCATAGTAAACGCCCGAAGTTTCCAGAAGGTTCAGAACGAGGTCTCCTTTCTGCGCGGACAGATTGATGAAAGGCAGTATTCCACCTTTGTGGGCAGGAGCGAGGCCATACGCAGCTGTCTTTCCATAGCCCATAAAGCGGCCGTCACCGACAGTTCTGTCCTGATAACCGGTGAAAGCGGTGCGGGCAAGGAGCTCGTGGCGGAACAGATCCACATGAACTCCCATCGCAGGGGAGGCCCCTTTATCCGGGTCAACTGTGCGGCATTGCCGGAGAGTCTCATAGAGAGTGAGCTGTTCGGACACGTCAAGGGAGCTTTTACCGATGCAGCCCAGGACAGGCGGGGGCGTTTCGAACTTGCCGACGGGGGCACCATTTTTCTCGACGAAATCGGAGAGGTCCCCCTTAACGTTCAGGCAAAACTGCTCCGGGTTATCCAGAGCAGAGTATTCGAGAGGGTCGGGTCTTCCGAGCCAATGAGTTCAGATGTGCGTATTATTGCAGCCACAAACAGGAACCTGGCGAAGTCAATTGAAAACAACAGTTTTAGAAGGGATTTATATTACCGATTAAACGTGCTCCCCATTACGGTTCCGGCTCTCAGGGAACGCCAGGAGGATGTTCCTTTACTTGCTGAGCATTTTTTAAAACTCTACAGCGCAGAGATGAACAAGAAGATAACCGGCTTTTCCTCTGAAGCCATGGAAATATTAATGCGCTACGAGTGGCCCGGAAATGTTCGGGAACTGCAGAACGTAATTGAACGGGCTGTTGTGCTTGCGGGGAACGAAAAATTGCAGGCAGAGGATCTTATGCTGATGCAGGATGCCACGGAAAGCTCGTCCATTTATCAAGGACGGACCCTGAAGGAAGCCATCAATTTGTTTAAACGTCATTTTGTTACGGACACCCTTAAAAAAAACGGGGGAGTCCAGAAACACGCTGCCCGGGAACTGGGCATACAGAGAACATATTTATCAAGACTCATAAAAGAGCTTAATATTAGTTTGACCAACGAAAACGAGGAGTACTGAAATGGAAAATCAGGAAAAGCTGGGTCTGGGCACACACATTGCCCAATGGATTCAGAAACGGAAAAAGATTCTGCTCTCAACTTTTGCAATTCTTATTGTTGTTCTGGCCGTGCTGGGGATACTCAGCAGTCTTGCTTCGGCGAAAAGCAGGAAGGCGGCAGAAAGTCTGGTGGAGTTTGAAGAACTCTATACCCAGTGGAATAATGCAACAACGGAGGAACGGGAAGGTTTTATCGAAAAGATCGTAACAGCTTTTGATGAAATTGAGACAGAGTATTCCGGCACCTATGCCCATCAAAGAGGTTTATTCATGATGGGAGACTTTTACTTTACCAATGAGGACTGGGAGAATTCACTGGACAAGTACCTGGCCCTTGCCGGGAGCTACAGTGAAAGTTACCTGGCCCCTGTTGCCTTGTACAATGCCGCTGCGGCCTGCGAAGAGCTCGGGGATAATGAAAGGGCCCTTGAAAACTATCGCCGCATATCCGACGAGTATTCTGAATCGGCTCTTGCGCCCCGATCTCTCTTTTCTGTCGGTCGCCTGGAGGAACAGATCTCAGCTGATCAGGCGCTGTCGGCATACAATGAGCTTATTGAAAGCTACCCTCAGAGCAATTGGACAAAGCTGGCACGAAGCCGTATAATTGAGTTGAATATTTCAAAATAACGTATCCCGCAACAAAGGGGCAGAGGGGTGAAGAAAAACACAAAACGAAGACGTAAGATACTGGAGACTAAATACTTTGGTTTTCTTATAGGTCTTTTTCTATTTGGATTCATCCTTCTGCTTAATGAAAACACCAGCATTTTCAGCAACATCGAGGAGCAGATGCTGGATGTTCATTTCGGATTTAAAACAGTTACCGGGAGGGAGAGCATCCAGGAAGGGGTTCTTCAGGAAGAGTTTGATCCGAAAATTTCCGATGATATTCTTATTGTCGCCATTGATTTCAATTCCCTCAGTCAGTTTGGAAAATGGCCTTTTCCAAGGTACCGGGAGGCGGACCTTCTGAACTCCTTTTCCCGCATCCAGAATCAGGATGAGCGGGAACGTTCGGTCTTTCTCGATATATTCTTTATTGAGCCGGATGAAAAAGGCTATGACGATGTCCTGCTCCTGGAAGCCATAGATGACAACGAAAGGGTTTTTCTGGAGACAGTACTGGATGAATTCCCGCCGTCCTCCAGGGAATACGATGAATTTTTCAGCCGGCAGGATGTTTTGATTGAACGCTGGGGAAAAATTACGAATATCCAGGGAGACTGGCATGAGATCCCTGCCTTCTATGGACTCCAGCCGCCCTTGATACCCTTCGCAGAGAAGAGCCGCGGGTATGGGCATGCCAATTTCAACACGGATTCAGACAAGGTGTACCGACGACAGCAGCTGGTTGCAAAATCATCCCGTCTTGTCGAAAGCTTTCGACTCGATGATCTGATTTCAATGAGTTCTGCTCTTCCCGTGGACAGTTCCCGTTTTGAGCGTCTTGAATGGGTCGATAAAAAGGAACGGCCCCATACCATACCCCCCGGTACAACACCGGAGGATTTTGCGCAGATTGTGGAAGAGATAAAAGAAAATGCACCCCTTCGCACCGTGGATACCGACAATGACGGTACTATAGATGAGTCCTACCATGTAATCCGAAAATATCAGGACATCTTTGTCCCTGCCATTACACTGTCTCTTGCTCTGGATTACTTCAATAAAAGCTGCGACGACCTGGAGGTCGTTCTCGGTGAGTATATTCGTATACCCGAACCCATGAAATTCGATGTGGAAAACTCCACCTGGCTGCCCTATGAGATCACTGTGCGGGATGCGGTATACAATGCTGACGAGGTGCTGGAAAAGCCTGCAGAAACCAGAATACTGGAAGAGATAAAGATTCCCATCGATGAATATGGAAATATGCTGATCAATTACATGGGCCCCAAATCCTTCGCCGATCCTCAAGGGAGAAAAACCTTTCCAGTCAGGTCCTTTGCCGGGTATGCTGCGAATCCCCCTGGAACGGATCCTGAAACCTGGCCCCGGACAAAGGCGCTGGGGAATAAAATCATCATGGTAGGTGCCTTTGCCAGAGGCATAGCGGATGACGAAAAACCGACCCCCTTTGGACTGATGTACGGGGTGGAAATTCATGCCAATGCCCTGAATACAATCCTTATGGACAACTTTCTCCACCACGTCCCTGCATGGGTAAACTACCTGGTTCTCTTTGCGGCTGTTATGCTTGTGGCCTTGATCAGTTCACGCATGCCGACTCTCTGGGCTCTGGTATTGCTGCTTGCAGGTCTTCTGGCTCTTTTTCTGACCGTATCTATTGTTTTTGAATCCCGGAACCTGATCATTGATTACAGTCCCTCGGCAATTGCAGCCGTTCTTACCTTTCTCTCCATTATCGCCTACAGGGTCATGACGGAAGAACGGGACAAGCGGATGATCCGCAATATGTTTGGAAAGTACGTATCCCCGGGTGTGGTAGACCATCTTATTGACAATCCCCCTGAACTGGGCGGGGTAGACAAACAGTTGACTGTTTTCTTTTCCGATGTGCGCGGTTTTACAACCCTGTCCGAAAGCATGACTCCCCAGGAACTTCTGAACCATCTCAATGTCTATTTCACGCTTATGACAGATATTATCCTGGATTACAAAGGTACCCTGGACAAGTATGTCGGGGACGAGATAATGTGCTTCTGGGGTGCCCCGCTGCCACAGGAAGAACACGCCCTGCTTGCCTGTCAATGTGCGCTTAAACAGAAGAAGGCCCTGGAAGAGCTTAACGCCTCCTGGCCGCCGGAAAAGCGTATCAATATAGGAATCGGAATCAACTCTGGTATCATGACCGTTGGAAACGTGGGTTCAGAAGGCCGAATGAACTACACCCTGATGGGAGACCCCGTTAACCTGGGGGCACGCCTGGAGGGCACCAATAAACAGTATGGTACGACCATTATCATAAGTGAGTTTACCTACGGTTTTGTAAAAGATAAGGTCACGGCGCGGGAACTCGATAACATCCGTGTAAAGGGAAAGAACAAACCGGTACTGATCTATGAACTTGTGGACTGTCTTGACGACGGGGCATCTGGACCGGCAGCCGGTTAGGGCAGGGGAAGTGTCAAAGTTCCTGGTACCTCTGATTACCTTGATCGTAATGTCCATGGTAATCTCATCATGCGGTATGCCAACCGAGGCATATCTGTATGCGCCTGTCAGAAGGACTGTAGATTTTGACAGCGGAATAATGAATTTCGAGAATTCCACGGAGAACGACGCCGATATTTTTTTAGGATACATGCTTTTCTATCGATTTTATCTTTCGGGTAATTTACCCGCCGGTACAGGTGATACTGATGCCTGGGATGATCTGGGGGAAGCTTTTTTTACCACATCGGTATTGAATACCTACGACAAGGAAAACGAACGGGGTTATTACAGTACGGCAAATAATTATTCTCTTTTCAAGATTCTGGAGATTCCAATGGGGAACAGGGGCGATGCTTTTATTGTTACCCTTGATTTCAGTGATCTTGGGGGAGTAAATACCTTCGGTAATCTTCTGGGCAGCGATTTTGATTTAAGGCGATCCTTCCAACGGGAAGAACTGGGGGATGATAAATGGATCGAAGAAATAACTGTTGGCGGCGAAAGGATATTTTTCTCTGAAATTCTTCAGGACTACGATATAACTGATTCTGACCTTCCTCCCGGTATTACAGAACCCCTGGCAGAAAAAGAGCTGGTCTGCGCGGTGTGGACAGTGGCCTATGGTTTTGATATTTACGATACTTTTCAAAACGTGTACAGTAAGCCCGTCTATCTGGGTAATTTTATGTTTACCATAAATTAATTAAAGGCAGGCATCATATGTTCAGCTACTATTTTAACATTGCCCTGGTGTATATCCTTCTAGGTTTTATTACAGCGGTGTTCTTTTATTTTATACTGAAAAGGGACATCTTCGGCCGTTTCTGGGGCGCCTTGATCGTTGCTCTCATAGGCTCCTTTGCCGGGGGAGTCTTCGGCTATATCCTGGATGATCTTATTACGCGTCTGACGAGGGTCAACGGGACGGTAAATATTTTCCCGCCCCTTATTACGGCATTTATCTGTATCTGGGTATTCTCGAACCTGAGCGAAAAACAGAAAAAGGATGACTGACATTACTTCCGATAATTTATATTCTGTCTACCTGAGTGTTGCCTGGAATAAGAAGGATTTACGGTGTGACCGATAGAAAAGAAACCTTTAATGATCTTTACGCTATAATCTCCCGCTTGAGAGCACCCGACGGATGTCCCTGGGACAGAAAGCAGACCATGGAGGATATGAAAAAATATCTTCTTGAAGAGAGCTATGAAACTGTAACAGCTGTTCAGGAAAATGACAAGGAATCAATAAAAGAAGAAATTGGTGATGTTTTCCTGATACTCTCCATGATGATGCGAATTGCTGAGGAGAACGGTGATTTTTACCCCGGCGATGTATTCAATGAAATATGCCGGAAACTCGTACGCCGTCATCCCCATGTCTTTGGAGAAGAAGAAATTGATGATCCCGAAAAAGTAAAGGAAAAATGGGACGAGATAAAAACCACGCTGGAAGGCAGAAAAAAGAAGAAAGGGGTACATGCCGTCTCTCCAGGCTTCCCTCCCCTGGAACGCTCCTACAAGATTCAAAAAAGAGCGGCTAAAGAAGGATTCGACTGGGAAGATCACAATGGCCCTTTCAGGAAGATCGAAGAAGAACTTGAAGAACTGAAGAATGCCATCGAAAAGAGAAAAAACAGCGATACGGAAGAAGAACTGGGTGATCTGCTTTTCTCCGTAGTCAACATAGCGCGCAAATTGAATGTTGATCCCATGACTGCCCTGCACCGGACAAACCAAAAGTTCCTTGCACGATATTCGGAAGTAGAGCGTCTCATGAAGGAAAATTCATTGGAGATGAAACAGGAGAATCTGGAAATTATGGACCGCTACTGGAACCAGGCAAAGAAACTGGAACAGAATCCGGATGTTCAGACCTGAAATAGGTTTTTATCCGGGTAAGCTCAAATTCTTCAAGATTATCCGTAAAGCTGCTGCGTAAAAGACGGCTGATTCCTTTTACATCCGCTTTTCCGTCGGGGTAAAAAAATCGAAACACATAATTCTCCTCCTGTTCAAGGGGAGTATCTAAATGTGGAGAAAAGAGGTTTTGAATCTCCTGTTCATGTGTTTCTGCAAAATTTCTTCGCACTTTCAATTCGTAATCTGAACCATGGTAATAAGACATTACAGATTTAACACCCTGGGGAAAATCGAAAAAGGTTCCGGAAATAATTCTCATTCCCTCCGGCATCGAGGTGTTACATAAACGGGAGAATTCACGGGGTTCGAAATCTTCATCAAGGAAAATCATGGCAACCTCATGGTATGACGAAACTCCAAGAGACAGGGGATGTGCAAACTCCAGTTTAGGCTTGGGATTGAAACCCTGGGTATACTGAACCGGGATCTCCTGCCGGGTGAAAAGCCGTTGGAAAACAGTAACAAGGTTTTTATGTGAAAGAAACCTGGAGGGACCTTCCTTCGTAAAACTGAAAAGAAACCGTTTGAATTTTCGCGCATTTTCTATAGGCTGCACTTTATTTTCCGGTTTATCATTCAACGCAGGTTGTGCCAGATCAATTCCTTTTTCGTCATCGCAGGCACCGCAGTTGTGGCGGCAGAGCTGCTTACAGGGGTCGGTAAGCTCACCCTTTTCTGCCCGTCTGTATTCAGCCTCGAGGTATGATTTACGTACACCTATATCAATGGAATCCCAGGGGAGAACTTCATCTGCGCTCCGGGGACGGGAGACTTCACTGATGGGATCCCAGCTTTCTTCCTGCAGTATCTTTCGCCACAGGTCACGATTGAGATATTCTTCCCAGGCGTCCAGGCGGGCTCCCGCGTAATAGGCTTTTTCTATAATGCCCCCTACCCGTTCATCCCCCCGCGAGATGAGGCCCTCGAGGATCGAGGCAAAAGGAGAATGGTATCCGAATTTATACAGCTTTCTGTTCAGGCCGTTCCGAATAGAGTGAATTGTATTGAGTGCCTTTTCCTCGCTCAGCTGATAGGATCTCTGAAAAGGAGTATGCGGTTTGGGAATAAAGGTGTTAACCGTAAGATGTATGCGTACTCCGGTCTTTTTACGTATCTCCTCGAGGTAATCGATGATGGCCTGGGGAGTGCTCTCGGAATCCTGGGGAAGCCCGATCATAAAATAGAACTTGGCGCTTCTCCAACCGAATTTCTTCGCGGCATTGAGTATTTCAATGATTCTTTCCGCCGGTACTTCCTTGTTGATGCTCAGTTGTCCTGCAAGTTCCGGAGTCTCAACGGCAAAGGTCAAGCCACTCTTACGGACTTCAGATATTCGATTCAGGATAGGCAGGGTGAAACTGTTGACCCTGAGAGAGGGCAGACTGAAAGAAACCTGACGATCAGAAAATCTTGCTGTAAGCAGGTCTACAAGAGACTGTAATTGTGAATAGTCCCCGGTCGAAAGACTCGACAAGGTTATCTCCCTGTAACCGTATTTATGGAAAAGATACTCCGCTTCTTCCATAATGATATCGATTTCTTTTTCCCTGTGAGGCCTGTAGACGACGCCGGCATGGCAAAATCTGCAGCCGTTTGGGCATCCGCGCATTATCTCGACAACACCATGATCCTGTACCGCGCTCATACCGGGCAAAGGAAATTTTTGAAAGAACGGATTGCAGCCGAAGCCCTGCCATACAGCACGAGAGGTTTTTTCCGATTTTCCCGGGTACCAGATGTTCGGATGCTGATGAACCAGCTCGAGCAGTTCCCTTCGTCCAGCCCCTTTGGTTTTTGCGTCCCGCAGTTGTTCTATCAATTCGCTCCAGACCTGCTCTGCTTCACCTATGAATACGGCATCCAGAAAATTCGATAAAGGAGCAGGATTTGTCAAGGCACTTCCACCGGCAACCACTATGGGATCCCCGGGACCTCTATCGGCGCTGCGGAGGGGCACTCCGCCCATATCGAGAACCGAAAGAATCGACGTAGCGGAGAGCTCATAACCAACGGTAAAGGCCAGAATATCAAAATCCCGGACGGGACGGGCGTTTTCAAGGCTGTATAAGGGAAGGTTTTTTCTGTTCAACAGCTCTTCAAAATCGGGAGCCGGAACAAAGACACGTTCGCAGGCGACATCTTCCAGAGCATTCAGCATGCTATAAAGAATCCTGATGGAATAATTGGACATGCCTATTTCATACAGATCAGGAAATGAAAGAGCTATCCGAAACTTCGTATCCTCGGGCTTTCTGATGATGGCATATTCACCGCCCACATAGCGTGCCGGTTTTTCAACCGACAACAGGCTGTTGCCGAGAGCGTCAAGAATATTGGTACGCATGCTACATCCTTGTACTAGAAATGATATCGCCGTTGATGTATATTCAACAGGATTCCTATGGAAATAAGGGAGTTGAGTATCGATGAGCCGCCGTATGAAACGAACGGCAAAGGTATCCCGGTTATCGGCATAATTCCCATGGTCATACCGATATTAACGACCATATGAAAAAAAAGCATTCCTACTATACCAGCGCCAACGATCTTTCCATATCGGTCTTTCGCTGTCCAAATTATATAAATTCCACGAAGCAGAACAACAGTAAAAAGAAGAAGAATCAGAAAACTCCCGATGAATCCCCACTCTTCGGCAATAATTGAAAAGATAAAGTCAGTACTCTGCATGGGCAGAAATCGATACTGGCTCTGAGTCCCCTGCAAAAAACCCTTGCCGTAGAGTCCTCCGGATCCTACAGCTGTAATCGATTGTATAATATGCCAGCCGGTCCCGCGGGGATCAATTTCCGGATCAAGAAATACAATAAGCCGCATTATCTGATAATCCTTAAGCACTTTTTGCATTAAAAATGCGCCGATAAAGGATAATGCAGAAGAAAAAGCAAAGAAACCGGTCCAGTAAAAATATTTTCTGTGATACGAAATAAAGCCTATAAGCGATAGTATGGTGATCAGTACTGCCACCAGAATCAGGTACGGCCAGAAGGAAGCCTCGGTAAGAATACGAATCAAGAACCCTTCATTGTGAAGGATTGCGCTGTTCCATTCGGGGAGAATTCCGAGAATGATTGTGAGGAACCCGCTGAGGACAAGGAAAAAAAGATACCGTAACGGTACGAGTGCAATAAAGGCCGAAAAAAGATAAATCGGTACAAATACCAGTGCTGTTCCCATATCAGGCTGGAGGAGGATAAGGCCCATGGGAAGGGCAACGATTCCCAGGCTCATGAAAAGGGTGCTGAGCTTCCTGATGGAGTTGCGGTGCTGATCGAAAAAGTATCCGAGGTAGAGTATTGTAAGAATTTTCATTAATTCAGACGGTTGACCCACATGGAATGAACCCAGGGTTATCCATGCTCTGGCTCCGTTGACGACTTTGCCAAAGACAAGGGTATAGACCAGAACCAGAATACCGGCAAGATAAAAATAGAGAGACCATTCGCCAAGGCGTGAATAATTACCAAAACTGAACAGGAGACACAGTACCAGTCCGATTGATATGGAGATTATCTGCTTTATATATTCGTTGGAGTAAACAATACCGCTGGATGAAACACCTGATGAGTATATAAAAAGAACGCCGATAAGCATAAGGGCTATCACGGATAGGAAAATGAAAATATCAAAGCCGAGAAATGATCGAAGTTTCATCAGGGCTTATCCCTGAAAAGATCGGGAAACATCCACTGCCAGCGTAAGGACTTTACTGCCTGTTTGAAATCCTCGTCTGCAAATATCCCCTGGAAAATAATATTTGCCGCCTTTGGTGCCCACCATTCCCAATCATTTACTGCTTCAACATTAATTGCCACTACCACTTGATCTTCAGGAGGTCCGTTGAAGGGTGCGTAGGCTACAAACCATGAACTCCACTGGTCCTCGAATCCCGCCTCTCCGGTTCCGGTCTTGCCGGCCACCTCCACTGCCTGTGTTGTCAACACCACCTTGGCAGTTCCATCGACGATTACACCGCGAAGATATTCCTGAACCTTTTTAAAGACCTCCGGATTAATCGTTGACTGTTGTAGTATTTCCGGTTCCTGTTCTTCAACAACTGATCCTGAAACAGGATCCCGTATTTCCTTTAGAAAATGCGGCCGGTAAATAATACCTTCGTTGACTACCATGGCCATCATGTTCGCCATCTGTACAGGAGTAACAAGCAGGTCGCCCTGCCCTATTGATATATTGGCTGTATCTCCACCCACCCATTTTACATTAAATGTCTCTTCTTTCCATTGCGGGCTCGGCACCCTCCCTGCGGTTTCTCCCGGAAGGTCGACATTCGTCGTCTGTCCAAAACCAAACTGCTGGGAGAAGTTTATTATACGATCAACGCCAAGGTAGCGGAGTCCAACGGTCCAGAAGTAGACATTACAGGATTCAGCGAGTCCTCCTTTCAGATCAAGGGGGCCATGACCTGTCTTTTTGTGACAGTTGAAAACCCGATTTCCGATACGCAGATAGCCGGGGCAATCTATTTTCTGTTCAGGAGGAAACACCTTCTCTTCCAGAATTGCCGTTGTCATAACGGTCTTGAAGGCCGACGCTGGGGCATAGGAGGCCTGGATAGCCCTGTTGAGAAAGGGAAAACGGGGGTCGAGGCTTGTTTTTCTGTACTCGGAAGGATCCCTCTCCGTTCCGAACATGTTTGGATTGAACCAGGGATACGATACCATTGCAAGGATCTCCCCGGTGGATGGTTTTAAAACAACGACAGACCCGACTCTGGGGCCAAGGGCTTCTTCCACCAGTTTCTGAATCCTGCGGTCTATTGTAAGAACGAGGTTGTTGCCGGAAACGGGGGCCTGCACATCCACGCCGGGCTGAAAAACCCTTCTGCCCCTGACATCCACGGTGGAATATCGAATTCCGTCAGTTCCCCTAAGCAGCTTGTCGTATACTTTTTCAATTCCGCTCTTTCCAAGAGTTGAAGACTGGGAGTATCCCTGGTTATACAGAACCTGAAGCTCTTCCCTGGTAATATCACCTACATAGCCGATGATGTGCGACAAAGAACCCGGCACGGTGTAGGAACGAATTGATTTGTTGTTCCAGGTAATACCGGGAAAATCATCTATGTGTTCTGCAAGATAACTGATGGTCCTCAGATCGACACCCGACGCGACCTCTACGGGCTGATACAGGTGATCATAGGAAGGCAGAATTCTTCCTTCAATCTGTTCGACCGTCAGATCAAGGACCTCGGCCAGCCTTGGAAAAATCAGTTTGCGATCCGCCCTGGAAAGCTCCGCAGGTATGACGTTCACCGCGAAGGATGGGATATTAATGGCCAGGGGAAGGTCAAAGTTACGGTCGTAAATCTCCCCCCGCTGGGCAGAGATTATCGAACTCCTTCGGGCGACCTGTTGAGCCCGGCGCTGGAATTCATTAGCCCTGATCACCTGTAAACTGAACAGATACAGAACGAAAATCAGGATGCTTACCACAAAGATACCGCCAATAGTCAAAAGGCGCAGTTTGTTTGATGGGTTATCCCGCTCGCCAAAACCGATACTCATCGGTCCTCACTCCGAATATTGAAAGGCACTATTCCGGTAAGACGTAAAAGTCCAAAACAGATAGGAGAAATAAGGGCGTGAAACAACAGCATCAAAGGAAAGGAACCGGAGAAAGGATGGCTCGATACTGCAATGGAAAAAATGGTAATGAGCAGGGTTCCGGTAAGCAGGTTGATCAGGCCGGCAAAAAACATGAGTACCATGGGCATGAAAATGGGATCAAGAAAGATTTTCCCCCGCAAGGAACCCGCCAGATAACCGACCAGGCTGAAGGAAAAGCTGTGCAGGCCCAGAGGAGCTGCGGACAGAAAATCCACAGCAAGGCCCAGGCAAAAACCAATAAGCACTGCGCGCATCGAACCTTGCGCATGGGCAATGAAAATAAAGAACACCAGATAAATCCCCGGTTCAAGTCCAATTATTCCCAGTTCGCGGACGATTATGGTCTCCAGAAGGAGTAAACCCGTCAGCATAAGTATCTGTACAGCAGGATGGCGAATCATTTGGATGTTTCTCCGGAAGTTGGGGACTGAATATCAAGAACAACGACATACTCCAGACGGGAAAAATCTATAATAGGTTCTATGGAAAGTTCCAGATCCGGTTCCCACTCCTTGGAACCGATTGAGCGTACCCTTCCGATAAAAATATCCGGTGGATATATGGAATCGAGACCCGAGGTCTCAACCAGATCCCCGAACTGGATTTCTTCTCTGGCTGCCTTAACGACATAGCGCATGATTATTGGATGATGTATTCCGCCTCCTCCCTGAACAAGCCCTTCAAAGCGGGAGTTCTGCAGTCTGCTGCTGACATAGCAGTTTGCGGAGATCAGAGGGAGGACTCTGGATGTAAAGGGTCCGGTTTCCAGAATTTTACCTACGACACCCTGGAATCCCTGCTGATAGGCAATAACCGGCATGTCTCTGGAAATCCCGTCCCGGCTCCCTTTATTAATAGTAAAGGAATGGAAGTATGCCGAGGGGTCCTTTGCAATTATTCTTGAAGGAATATGTCGATAATCCAGTTCTTCCGTTAATTCCAGCAGGGTTCTGAGACGTTCATTCTCGCTCCGCAGATTAACCAGATCTCTCTGGATCAGCTGATAATCCTCCATTTTTTCCCGGAGAGCTTCATATTCGCTTTTCAGCATCTTCAATTCCGTGATGGAGTTTGCAGTTTCGCGGAAAAAGTTCTTGACCCCTGCAAATCCGATCTGGAAGGTGGAAAGTACGGAATACCCGAATTGTGCGGGATTTATTGAAAAGGACTTTGTGTCCACCACGAGAATCACCAGGCTTAAAAATAAGGCCGCAAGGAGTGTTAAACCCCTTCGGCGCTTGAAGAGAAAACCATTTTCGTTCATAAGGCTTACGAATTCAGATTATTATAGATTGTCTGGTTGCTCGCCATATCCTTTGTATGCTGAAAATACATCCCCGCTCCGTTGGCCACGCACAGAAGAGGGTCCTCCGCCAGTATAACGGGCACGCCGGTTTCTTTGCTGATGAGCTTGGGCAGACCCTTGAGGAGCGAGCCTCCTCCGGTCATGACGATCCCGCGTTCAACGATATCCGCTGCGAGTTCCGGAGGGGTTTGTCCCAGAGTTCTCTTTATCTCTTCGATTACGGCGTTGATCGGTTCCTGAAGGGCTTCCCGTACCTCTACCGAGTCTATCTCAAGCCGGCGGGGCAGGCCCGTTATTGCATCCGTACCTTTAATCTCCATCTTCTCTATGGTTTTATCAGCAATTGCATTTCCAATCTTGATCTTCAGGTTTTCTGCGGTCTGCTCACCCACAATCAGGTTGTGAACGTTTCTGACGTGTTTGATTATAGCTTCATCAAACTCATCTCCCCCAATACGGATGGCCTTGCTTACGACCATTCCGCCCAGGGAGATAACAGAAATTTCTGTTGTCCCGCCCCCAATATCGCAGATCATGTGCCCTGCGGGTTCAAATATGGGAATCTTGGCTCCAATGGCAGCGGCAAGGGATTCCTCGATGACCTTTACCTCTCTGGCGCCTGCCTTATATGCCGCTTCTTCGACTGCCCGGCGCTCAACTTCGGTGATACAGGTGGGAACACCTATGACCATTCTCGGTTTGACGAACCAACGCCGGGGCAGTACTTTACTGATAAAGTAGCGGATCATTTTTTCGGTGGTCTCAAGGTCCGCGATGACTCCGTCCCGGAGCGGCCGGATCGCAATAATATCCCCGGGAGTCTTCCAGAGCATTCTTTTTGCTTCAACACCGACGGCTACGACTTTTTTTGTTCCCCGTTCAACGGCGACTACGGAGGGTTCACTGATTACAATACCTTTACCCCTGACATAGATAAGGGTATTGCAGGTACCAAGATCTATACCAATTTCAGTGGAAAACGCGTCGGCGATATTAAAAGCTCCCATTAGGAATCCTCCAGCATTAGTTGTAAAGTTTCTGACGCGCTCCATGGTGCGTCGGGTCAATCTCAAGCGCCTTCCGCCACTCAGCGCGCGCTTTGATAGTATCATTCAATTCATCATAAATCGAGCCCAAATAAAAATATGAATCCGCTGAATTCCTGTTGATCGCCAGTATCTCTCGATACTGCTTTTCAGCCTTCAGATATTCCTCACGATTCATGTATATCCTGCCCAGCAGAAACCGGGCCTTTTGCTGCGTAGCCACATCAGTCGTTGCATTCAGGCAGCGCAGGAGGGTTTCTTCAGCCCGGGAAAACTCTTCCATCGAGAAATAGGTCTGTCCAAGAACAAGATATAAAGTATCGGATGGATTTTGATCAAGGGATTTCTCAAAATATTCTACACTCTTGCCGTACTCCCCGAGTTCAGAGTACGCAAGACCAAGGTACTCGTAACTGTCTGCCCCCTGGTACCCCAATTCAAGGGAACTCAGCATATAATCTATCGCAAGATCAGAGTAATAACGACCTTTGTGGTAATATGTTTTTGCCAGAATATAATGGACGCTTCCCTTCAGGGGGTAGTCTTCCGCGAGGTCTGCAAGCCTGAGGTGTTTTATTGCCTGATCAAAAAGGGGGATTTTGTCTTCCAGGGTAAACTTTGCAACCCCGCGGTAAAAAAAGGAAAAACCATTATAGATAAGAGCTTCCGGATTAAGCGGAGATGAATCCAGGATTTCCTCGCAGCGAAGATTTATCTGTTCATAATTCATCTGTTCCCAGAGGAGTTTCAGTTCCTCCCGCATGCTCAGCTCGTTTCCATTGACCTGCATAATCTTGTTTATGGAAAGCGCACCGACAGTTATGGAAAGAACAACAACAATGCCGGAAACAAGCATCTTAAGACCGCTTTTACGCCTTCCGTACCCCTGGGATGCACGCGAAAAGTTGAACCGATCCTTTGGTAGTTGCATCGTTGCCTCGTATATAAAATAAAGAAGCAGACCTGTAAGCCGGATTCTGTCGTGGATAGCCATCTATCTGTGACTGCCGTTACCGGCAGCCTGATGCAGCCTACCCGCAGACTCTGGGCGAACCACCCGTCTGCTGTATGGCTTTGCTCCGGATGAGGTTTACCATGCCCTCCAGGTTACCCTGGAAGCGGTGGGCTCTTACCCCGCCTTTTCACCCTTACCTGACAACCAAACCAAAGGTTCAGTAGTCAGGCGGTATATTTTCTGCGGCACTTTCTGTCTGCATTGTACTTCATCAGAAACACTATGCAGCCCGGGAGTTACCCGGCATCCTGTTCTGCGGAGCCCGGACTTTCCTCCGCAGTTAAAAAACTGCGGCGACTATCTGGTCTGCTTCAGCTATGTAGTTTACCCCTACTCCTCGGAATCGACAAGGTCTGCCAGACTGCCAGTGTCCTCATCCTGGAAATAGTATGCGTCCTCAGCGATTTCTGATTCGCTGTAAAAAAGAATCCTGCTGCAGTAAGGACAAAAAAGAATCTTCTCCCCGTTGCGAACATCATTCACAAATTGCGAAGGAAGCTGCATGTGACATCCGGTACAAACGGATGCTTTTACCGGAACAATACCGACACCGGATTTTGACCGAATAATTCTCTCGAATTTGAAGAGAATGTCCTCGTCCAATCCGGGAATAACATCCTTCTCTTCAGATTCAAGCTGCTTGAGGACCTCTTCCTTCTGGGCGCTCTCATTTTTTATCTTTTCCTGCTCCGCCGAGAGTTCCTCTTCCTGGAGCTGTATCATGCTCTCTTCCCGCTCGAGGGTTGCATTGATCTCTTCAAGTTCCTTCTCTTCCCGCAGAATGTCCTTGCGCAGCTGCTGTTCCTTTTCTGTCGCGTCACGGATTTCTTTATCGAGGGCTTCGTATTCACGCTGAGTGGTAATCTGGTCCATCTGCTTCTCATAGGTCTCACGCTGGGTTTCAGCGTCGGAGAGCTTGATACGCAGAGACTTGATTTTTTCGTTAATCCGCTCTCGTTTGGCATTTTTCTCGATATACGATTTCTTGAGACGGTTCAACAGTTCGGTTTTGGTGGTCAGCGCCTTGGGAATATCATGGATTTCCCGTTCAATTTCGTACTTCTGCGAAAGAATATCCTGCAGGGTACGTAATTTGTCAAAAACCTCGGTCATCATAATGCTTATTGCCCTCGTATAGTAATTTATTTAGTTATCGATATAGTCTTTGAGCCGCCGGCTACGCTTTGGATGGCGTAATCGACGGAGTGCTTTTGCTTCGATCTGGCGTATTCTTTCTCTGGTTACATTAAAGTAGAGACCGACCTCTTCAAGGGTCAGGGAGTATCCGTCCTCAAGGCCGAATCTCATCTTCAGAACCTCCTGTTCCCGGGGAGGAAGGGTGTACAGCACGTCCTGAAGCTGTTCCTGCAGCAGTTTAAAAGCTGTCTGGCTCGCCGGATTCTCTATATCCTTGTCCTCGATGAAATCACCAAGCAGGGAGTCCTCCTCCTCACCAATGGGTGTCTCGAGAGATATAGGTTCCCGGGCAACGTTCTTGACGGATTTTACCCTGGCCACGGACCACCCCAGACGCTCAGCTACTTCTTCGTCGGAGGGTTCCCGGCCAAGAACCTGCATGAGTTGTCTGGATTCCCGTACCACCTTGTTTATCTGTTCAATCATGTGAACAGGAACCCTGATCGTCCTTGCCTGGTCTGAGATCGAACGGGTTATTGCCTGCCTGATCCACCAGGTGGCATAGGTGGAAAACTTGTAGCCCTTGCGGTATTCAAATTTTTCAACCGCCTTTATAAGCCCTATATTGCCTTCCTGAACAAGATCGAAGAAATGCAGTCCCCGGTTGGTGTATTTCTTTGCAATACTTACAACCAGTCGCAGGTTAGCCTGAATCAGCTTATCCTTGGCTCCCTTCATCATATGCTGACCCTTCGATATACGTTCAGCATGTTCGAGGATGGACTCTATATTCTCTTCGAACTCAATCTCAAGGTTCCTCAGTTTCTTTTCGGTAATCTGAATCTGACGGATCTTTTCTTTTATTTCATCGGCGCTGAGCTCGAGATCCGATTCAATTCTCCTGCGTTCATCAGGAATCGCCAGACCGCGGCCCATGGTTCTCAGTTCTCTGGTACTGCTGACCCTCAGGCGCCTCTCGATTCTCTGCTGCTCCTTACGATAGCGTTTTATCTTTTTTTCCGCATTGGAAAATTTATCCGATAAAAGCAGGATCTCTTCCTGGTGGAGGTCGATACCGGCAATCTTCTTTATCAGGCCTGACCGTTTTGCCGCCAGCTCCGAGCTGGTCAGAATGTCTTCTCCAAGAGATACAAGCTTGTTCTTCTGGTCGATGTACTGCCGGATACCGGGAGCAAGAACCCGAAGGGGTTCACGGTAAAACTGGTTCAGCCTCCTCCGCTCAGCCAGCAGTTCGGAAATCTCCTTCTTTGAAAGATCCATCTCTCTGGGATCAACCTTGGAGAAGGTTTTCTGGATAAGGTGAAAAATCTCGGGGATTATAAG
Organism: Marispirochaeta aestuarii; assembly: GCF_002087085.1. Taxonomy (NCBI): domain Bacteria; kingdom Pseudomonadati; phylum Spirochaetota; class Spirochaetia; order Spirochaetales; family Spirochaetaceae; genus Marispirochaeta; species Marispirochaeta aestuarii. Next base: position 155,194 of record NZ_MWQY01000005.1, read on the forward strand.
CCCGGAGGCTTTTACCACCTGTTTGATGATATTCTCACCATCCTCCATGCGCTTGGAAAGCTCGACTTCCTGCTCGGCGGTCAGAAGGTTTTCCTTTCCTATTTCCCGCAGATAGAGGCGGATGGGATCATCTATGGCGGAATCCTTGTCACCGAGAACAACGCGTTTTTTTGAAGCGGCGACTTTTGTCTTTTCCATATCCTCTTCATGTTCTTCGGTTTCTTCGATGTCCTCTGACTCTTCGTAGTCATCGGATAATTCTTCGGAATCATCCTCAAGGGTGACATCTTCCACTTCGTCTTCTTCAGCGATGGAAGGCATATTCAAATCCAGATTATCCTCCTCAATTTCGACATGATACTGTTCCAGCAGACTGAACACATCCTCGATTTTTTCTGAGTTGACAATCTCTTCGGGTAGAAAGTCGTTAACCTCATCATAGGTGATCTTCTTTTTCTTTTTTGCGTATTCCAAAAGCTTGGTAATAGCTGGATCATTGATCAGCTCTGTCATGCCTGTCTCACCCTTAGTTTCTGCAATTCATCGGTCAGGTACATTTTCTCTGTCAGTAAACTCTTCAGCTCTTCACGGGAGACGCCATTGCGTTCGGCCCTGTCCAGCGCCCGAATAACATCCTTCTGTCTTCGGGCAAGCGCTCCGTACCTGACCCTGCGCAGTGCTTCCTGAAGAACCAGTTTTGGATCGGGTCCAAGTTCGCCCGAAAAAGCTTTATCAAAAATCAAGCCTCGAACTTCTTCATTATCGACATTTTGGGCAATAGCATTCATATCCAGTTCGTCCCGCCTGAAGGCATCTTCCAGAATAATAAACAGCTGTCGTGCGCGGGCATCCTTCAGGTCGTCTGCGTTAACATACTGCCGGATAAAGGGGAAATGCTCGGGGTAAGCAGCTGCACCTAACATGAGGAAAAGATCCGAACCAATTCGCTCCGGATCTTTCTGCTCCCGCGGAACCTCTCGAGACGGCGTAGTTTTTTGCGAAAGATCAGCAGTTAGTGCAGTAACGTTGACCTCCAACATATCGGACAGGCGTCCAAGGTACCCGTCCCGTTTAACAGCTGAGTCCTGCGCCTCTATAAAGGGTGCAAGATCGGAAAGAATGCGGTGCTTTCCTTCCGGGGTGCCTGCGGAAAAACGGGCCATGGCCTTTTCCACAAGATAATCAAGGCTATTTATAGTATATTGTAATAATTTTTGCAACGCCTGACCACCCTCTTTTTCAAGGATATCCGCGGGATCTTTTCCTCCGGCGACAGCGGCTATGGATGTCTCGATACCGGACTTTGCACAGAGAACAATCGATTTGGCTGCGGCGGCCTGACCGGCGTCATCATTGTCGAAAAGAAGGATGCCCCTGTCTGCATAGCGTTTTAAAAGATTCGCCTGGTCCTGGGTGAAGGAAGTACCCAGGGGTGCCAGGGACTCAGGGATTCCGGCCTGGTAAAGGGCCATCACATCCATATACCCTTCGCAGAGAAAGAAACGACCTGAACTGCGAACAGCCTTTACTGCTTTATCAAGACCGAAGAGGGTTCTGCTCTTCCTGAAGATCGGGGTCTCCGGGCTGTTCAGGTATTTGGGTCCCTCCCCCTCCAGCAGTCGTCCTCCGAAGGCTATTACTCTGCCCTGGGTCGAGGCTATGGGGATTATAAGGCGGTTGCGAAAAAGAGGATACCGGGAATCGTTGCGGGAGAAGAGTCCGGATTCCGCCAGAAAGTCAGAGGAGTATCCCTTTTTTTTCAGGAAATCATACAGCCAGTTGGGGTCCTGAGGAGCGTATCCCAGCTGAAAGGTATCGATTATATCATCAGAAAAACCCCGGGCATACAGATAGTCCAGGGCTTTTTTCCCCGTTCCTGTTTCCTTCAGAAGATAGTGAAAACTCCGGGTTACTCCGGCGTAAAGATCAAAGAGCGCTCCCACCCTGCTCTGGTTTTGCCTGTCCTTTTCCTCCAGGATCTCGACCCCTGCCCGCTGTCCGAGGTAATGCACAGCCTCGGAAAAATTCAGGCTCTCCATCTCCATGACGAACTGAAAAAGGTTTCCTCCCTTGTGGCAGCCGAAGCAGTAGAAGAGCTTCTTTTCTTCATTCACCGAAAAGGAGGGGGTTTTTTCCGAATGGAAGGGACATAAACCGCTGTACTGACCGCCGGAAAACCTGAGGCTTGTATACTCGGATACAAGATCCACCATGGAGGTTTTGTCGCTTATCTCATTGATTACCGCGTGGGAAATAGCCATGCCGATTTATCTGCCCTTTATATAAAGCTGCTTGGCCTGGTTGTGTTCCGACAGGGTAGTTGTAAAGCGATGGCGTCCGATCTCGGGGTCCTCCACGAGAAAGTAGAGATAATCCGTATCCGCAGGAGAAAAGGCGGATTGCAGCGCTGTTCTTCCGGGATTACATATGGGCGCGGGAGGCAGTCCGTAGTGCCGGTAGGTATTGAAGTCCGAGGATACTTCAAGGTCCCGGTAGGTCAGGAATTCCGGATGCGGCCTGTCCATTTCCTCTGTCAGGACATACACGACAGTAGCGCATGACTGCAGGGGCATACGGATCTCGAGCCTGTTTTTGAATACCGAAGCTATCAGAGGCGCTTCTTCCGGAAGGCGATATTCCCGTTCCACAATGGAGGCCAGTATGACGGTCTCATGCAGCTCTTCCGGAGCATAGTCTTCGCGCCGGATTCCCGATTCCTCCAGCTTTCCGAAGAAGGTTCCTGCCATGTGGCGCAGAACGGATTCGGGGGCTGTATCAAGGGGCATTCGATAGGTATCCGGATAAAGGTAGCCCTGAAGAGAGTTCCCGGGTATTCCAAGTTCGTCGAGGAGAGACCGGGATTGTGCGGCGGCGATGAAATCATCAGCTTTAACTATACCTTTTTCCTCCAGGATCTGAGCGATCCTCCGCAGAGTCAGGCCCTCGGGAATTGTAACCTGAACAAGAAACTGTTTACCCGTAAGCAGGATATCGTGGACTTCAAACATCGATGCACCTGGTGGCAGACTGTAGTAACCGGTCTGAAGATCATCGTCGGTTTTCATTATCCTGGCATATAATCTCAGAGCAAGAGCTGATCGGATAAATCCGCGGTTCTCCAGCTGTTCGGCGATTATGCCGAGGGAATCGCCGGGACGTACCCGGAAAAAGGCATCCCCCGGCGATGTATCCGGGGCCTTTGTATAGTAAAGCGCGGCTCCGCCGGCTGCCGCCCCTGAAACAGTCAGGACCAGCAGAGCCGCAATCAGAACACGAAGTAGATATCTCATTTCTCGAGTACAAACTCCACTCGCCGGTTTTTCCAGTTGACGCTTCGGTCTCCCGGGTCAGCTATGGTCCTGGTTCCCCCCATACCTGCCACATTCATTCTGGCGGGGTGAATGCCCCGTTCAACGAGAGACTCCCGTACAGTTTTTGCCCGTTCCTCTGATAGGGGTTTCAGCTCCTGTTCTTCCTCCACAGGACCCCGGACGGGATCATTGAAGTAGATCGGGTTGGCGTGTCCCTCGATGGTTATCCGATAATTCCTGTACTTGTTGAGTATCTCGGCAATGCGATCGAGGACAAACATGTTTTTGGCTGCCGTCTCCTCATCCCGTTCGGAATACTGTGCACTGTTCGGCTCAAAAACGATTGAGGCAATCTGTATTTTGAGCTTGTTTCCGTCACGGATAACCAGAACATCCACAGGTATTTTCCCGTTTACCACACTTGTGTTTGCAAGATCATCGTGAATGGTAAAGCGGAAAGGATAATCCTCGGCCGATATGACCAGTTCTCCGCTGTTCGATCGGCCGTCCCAGATCAGTTCCTCCGCGGGCATTCCGGTTCCGGAAAAGCTTGTAAAGAGGTTCATCTCCCGATCGAATATTTCAAATTTCCAGGTTTCGATGGGGCTCAGGTCCTCTACATCGATGCTGAAATGTATTTCGTCATCCACGCCGTCATTATCCGGCGAAAAGGGCAGCGGATCTGCCTGGATGCTCACCACAGGTGATGTAGCATCGACCCGCAGGGCCTTAAGTTCTGCCTGAGGCTGATCCCCTTTCAGATAGTTGACAATAAGCCGCGGTCGGTACAATCCGTCCCGCACTCGCTTCGAATCGCCGGTGCCGTTCCAGAGTATCCTGTCGGGAACCTCGGAACGTCCCTGGAAGCTCGCATAGGACTCTCCCGTAGTTTCATCGACAATTTCGAGTTTCCAGTCAGTAATCCCGTCCCGCAGGTTGACGATGGGGAAGAAGGTGATGGTATCGAATCTGCCATCGTTGTTGGGCGAAACCCTGGACGCGTCGGCGGTAAGATAGGCGCTGGTTTTTCGGGTGTCCATCTCTATTCCATCCAGCTCCACCAGAACCGAGTTTCCGGCGGGATCCGTGGAGCTGAGCCGATACCGGTATTCACCGTCGGGAAGCTGGTTGCCCATCTCATCCCGTCCGTACCATGTCAGGCTGCCGGGCATCTCTTTCCAGCGGTAGCTGCGTACCACGTCTCCCGCCTCGTTGATAATGCTCCCCTGCCACATCTCCTCGGAACTGCCGCTTTGTCGCAGCACAATCTGGTCCCTGCGTCCGTCGCCGTTGGGAGAAAAGAGGGTGTAGGCAGCGCTGAGCTCTGCCCGGGGAGCGATCCGGTCCATAACAAAGCCGGTGGAAACCGATTCGGCGATACTTCCGTTTCTGTCAATCACCCGGATCGCGGCTTTGTAGTTTCCGTCGGGAATTCGGGCCCCGGAGTCTCCGATTCCGTCCCAGCGGTACTGGGCGGCAAGAGAACCGCTTCCGGTATAGGTTTTTACTGTCTGGTTCCCGCTATTGAGAATTGTAATGGTGTAGGATTCAACCCCCTCGGCGACTCTTACATTTGGTTTAATCAGGATTTCATCCTTGATTCCGTCGCCATTGGGCGAGAAGGCATCCGTATCGGTGAAGATGGCGACCACAGTCTCCTTTGTGCTGAGTCGTATGCTGCGGCTCTCTGCGGAAAAGGAGTTGCCAGCTCTGTCTGTGGAGCTCAGAATGTAGCGGTAATCGCCGTCTTCGGTAATTGAACCCTCTTCCGAGGTTCCGTTCCAGATAATCTCCGATTCGGGTTGGTCAATCCACCGGTACTCCCGGATCACCCGGTTGTCAGTGTCGACGATCTGACCGAGCCATTCATGTTCGACACTCGCATCCTGGGTAATGGTAAGGGTGTCCCGATTGCCGTCTCCGTCCGGAGAGAATATCTGGGGCGACGCCGCCACCGTTGCAGCCGGAGCCGTTATATCCAGGGTAAAGACCGGCGAAATTTTGCTCGGTGAATTTCCGTTGCGATATACACCGGATATCCTGGCGGTATAACTTCCCTCCGGCAGAAGAGCACCATTGTTGTTCCGACCGTTAAAACTGTAAGTGGACGGCGGGTCGCTGGTCCCGGATCTGCTCCACTCCACCCTGCCGGCACCGTTAAGGACTTCAAGCTGCCAGCTGACAAGGGATTCCGGGGTCGGGATGTCCAGACCGAAAAGAACAGTATCCTTTACGCCGTCTCCGTTGGGGGAAAACCAGGCGGAATCGATGGAAATGGAAACCGGCCGGGGCTGGGTATCCACTATGATATTTTCAACCGAACGGGAAACCGAGTTACCGGCCCGGTCGGTACTGCTGATGGTATATGTATAGACCCCGTCGGCCACAAGGTTTCCGGAATCATTCGTTCCGCCCCAGACAAGGTCCCCGGGTTCCTGGTCGCGGTATTTTGTTGTGAACACGTTTCTGCCATCGCTTCCGGTTATCTCGATGTCCCACAGCTCTTCCAGGGTCCCGCTCTGGTTGATTCGAATGGTATCCTTGAGCCCGTCGTCGTTGGGAGAAAAAATCAGGTCCAGGGGGGGGATCCCCTGGATATCAACTTCCGGATTCCTGGTATCGATTACCAGGGGATACGGTTCTGTCCGGGACCGGTTGTTATTGTCGTCCCAGGCCTGGAGGGAAAAATAATATACCCCGTCCGGAGCGACGGAACCGTCTTCCGTTGTTCCGTCCCAGCGCAGGGTTTCCGGGATGGGTATTCCGCTCTTTTTTTGAAAGAAGCGGCGGAGAATATCCTTGAAGGTGATTTCCTGGGGTCTCTCTTCCTTGTTTCCGATACTCCTGACAATAGTGCCCTCTTCGTCCCTGATTTCCAGAGCATAACCCTTGATATACCGGGTGTCACGGATAGTAAACGGAAAGGAGAGATCATCCTGCACTCCGTCGTTGTTGGGGGACAGATATACAGCGTCGGGAATTTTATGCAGGACATTTTTTTCTGCAGACTTGTCTTCCTTGGTGTTTTCCTGCTGGACCAGCTGTCGAGACTTGTGGTTCTTGGTTGTATTCTCTTTTCCGCTCAGGCCCTTTATCGACTGCGGGGTCTTCAGGAGACTTATTATGGAGTCCCCGTAGGGCTGCTCGATCAGGGATACGGAATCCTCGGTGTTCTCTTCCGGGCTTTCATCCCGGGATTCCCTGTAGGGAAGATCACCAAGATCGATATCAATTTTCGGGGCTTCCTCATCTATTATACCCAATGGAAGGGTAACGCCCACCCCCGCGCCCCAGGCACCGTTGGAAAGGGGTGCGATTCCAAAATGAGGCTGAATATCTCCACGATCCCATCCGCGCCCGGAGAGATCTATCAGGTCTCCTCCGGAGAGGCTGGTCTGGAAGGAGAACCGCAGTCCGAAGGAGGGAATAAAACGGTACGCTTCAAAATCGCCGTCAAAAATGGAACGGGCATCAAGAGCGGAGGAGACTCCAACCTGCAGGAAATTATCGACATGCGCAAGAAGTCCGAGATTCCAGCGAAGGTTCTGTACGCTGGGCAGAATAAAGTCAGAACTGAGATCCAGGGCAAATCCGTCTTTTTCTACCGGAGTAAAGGCCGCACCGGCTATCAGCGTAAAGGGGGATGGAACGGCAGTATAGTCGTCGGAAGGGTTATACCATATACCGACATCCTTGGCTGTCAGTCCCCAGCGAAAATTGTTGAGTCCTCTGTAGCTGGCGGGAAAATGGATAAAACCGACATCCAGGGTGGTACCCCAGTCAAAGGAATCGCTGGAACCCAGGTATACATTGAGTCCGGTTCCGACATAGAGATCTTCATAGACATCCTTGGCAAAACCAAGATTGAGGGCACCCATGGTTCCGAGATCGATGCCTTCATATTCACTGCTGACAAGGTGTCCCGACCAGCTGAATACTCCCAGCTTGCTGGGAATAGAGTTCCCCAGGTTGACGGCATGGCCGGCTATGCCTTCGTCATATTCAGTATCATAGATGGCAACGTACCCGATATCGAAGGTCATCCTTTGAACGGCGGCTGCAGACGCGGGGTTCCACGTTGCTGCGGCGGGAGCTTCCGTGGAAACCAGGGAGGGGCCTGTCCCCAGGGTCCATGGGGAGAGCATGCGGAAATAACTCTCTTCTCCGGGAGGAGGATTAAAATCACCATACAGCGGACTAAGAGCGGTAACTGCCGCCACTATCATTACAAAGAGATAAAATTTGTACCTGCGCATGTATCCCTCCGATATTGTTGGACCTGTGTAAATTTAGCCTTTTTGTTCCAGAACATCAATCTTTTGGGCGTAGAGTTCCTTCAGGTTCTCCATTTCGTCGATTGACAATCTGTCGTACAGATAATCCGATAGACGCTCATGAAACGAGGAGAGGGCCGGATCAAGTTCCGACTCCCGTGCCCTCAGAAACAGGAAAAGAGAGACAATTTCTCGAGAACTCATGGTAAACGGGAGTTCCGTCATATTTCAAACTCCATACCTTCCACAGCAGAATGGATTTCAAGGCTGCTGTTTTTCTGGTGATCCAGGTACCATCGGGCGGACTGCTCGATGGAATAGATCTTCTTATCGTCGTACTGGGGTTCATGATGAAAAAGGTACAGTCTGCGGATTTTCCAGGCAACCGCAAAATCCACCGCCAGGCTGTAGGATGAGTGTCCCCAGTCGTATTTTTCTATTGCTTCGTCCAGGGTATACTGACTGTCCATTATCAGGGTATCCACATCCGAGTAGAATGAACTGTTTTCCGGATTTACCTTGAAATCTTCTTCAACTAGTTCCGTATCGGATGAAAAAATGAAGGAGGATCCGCCTTCTTGAATCTTGTAGGAATACGAACTTCCGGGGTGTTTCATTTTTCTCCAGGAAACAGACGACTGTCCCAGATCCATGGTGTTTCCCTTCAGATGGTGAAAAAAGAGTACAGCCTTCATGCTCTCCATGCTGACAGGAAAATAGGGTTCCCGCATCTGATTCCCGAGGATTTCCCGCAGATTCGGAAAGGGACTGTAAAAATGGATCTCGCATCGGGGGTCATAAACCTGGGGGGCAAAAAAGGGAAGTCCCTGCAGATGGTCCCAGTGAAAATGGGTAAAGAAAACATGGTATACCCGAATGTGTTCTCCCCTCTTTTTAAGGAATGCGCCGAGCTCCCGGATACCGGAGCCGGCGTCGATGATGATCATGGTATCATCGCTGAGACGTACTTCAAGACAGGTTGTATTTCCGCCCGCGGTTCCCATTATGTAAGGGGGCAGATCGTGGAGAAACCTCTCTCGGCTCTCCTGGCTTTCAAGATGGTGGGCTTCTATCCGCTGGACTACCGCGGCAATGCGGCTTTGTATCTGCTGGTAGCTCAGAGGGGTCGGAATGGAACCCCGGACTCCCCAGAAGCGTACCTTCATGCATCATCTCCAGAGAGCAGAGCTTCGGAACGCCGGGCTTCCAGAAGACGATCTATCTCTTTTTGAGAATAGAGTCGCCCCCGGTTCACTCCCGGACATTCTCCTGACATGGCCTCCCAGTCTTCTCTGCTGTTTAAAAAGGGTTCCCAGAAAGGATAGGTTCTGCACTGAAGCGGACGTGACTCATAAACACTGCAGCCTCCGTCTTTCCAGAAGATGCAGTCATAGTTATCTTTTTCCCGGAGACTGAGGCGGGAAAAACCGTGGATATTTACACTTCGGCAGTATTTTTCCAGGAATTCCGCGCGGCTGAGTTCTTTAGCGGCACAGAGGCGGGAAAGATCATTGTCTGAAAGAAACACATACCCCGGTTCATGGCGGCAGCAGCGGGAACAGCCGGTACATTCAAAGCGGAGCCCCCTGGAATAAAATGGTGTATTCATTATTAATCGTCCTTTTTTACCGGGATACTAGCCACATCTAAAGGATATACCATTTAACGCAAAAAATAAAAAAGGCTCTCTTGATCGTCAAGAGAGCCTTTCAGGCTGATGGGGAGAGAAGGATTCGAACCTTCGAAGGCTGAGCCAACAGATTTACAGTCTGCCCCCTTTGACCGCTCGGGAACCTCCCCAGGCAGGCAGCAACATACCATAGAGAAAAAAACGTGTCAATAGATTCCACAAAAAACGGCATGTTACGAAAAAGATCCGGAGGCTTCGGCGTTGCTGATTTTGATGAAATCCAGGGGCGACATTTCTATCTGGAGTCCCCGTTTTCCTCCGCTGAAAAGTATGGTTTCATAGTCGAGTGCCCGGGAATCGACAAAAACCGGAATCCTTCGTTTTTGTCCAAGAGGGCTTATTCCTCCCAGAATATATCCTGTTACCCGTTCCGCTTCACCCGGATCGGCAAGTTCCATCTTTTTTTCCCCCGCGAGCCTGGCGGCTTTTTTCAGATCGAGCTGCCGGTCCACCGGGAGCATCCAGGAGGAGTATTCCCCTCCGGCGGATCGGAGAACCAGGGTTTTGAAAACCCTGCCGGGTTCGACCTTCAGTTTTTCTGCGGCCTCCGGACCAAAGGCGGAAGCCCGGGGATCATGGTCGTATTCCCGGATTGTGAAGATGACACCTGTTTTCTTCAGGCCTTGCAGAGCGGGCGTCATTGTTCGAGTTCTCCCAGGTCGGGAAGATTGAGTTCTTCTTTGAACTCTCCTTCGATGGGAAGAATACTCTCTGCCTGACTCTTATTCTCAAAAAAATCAGTATCCACCGGAACATAGGTGTCCACCGGCGTAATCTTACGTGTTTTTTTGTCGAACTCCCAGATTTCCATGATTATTTCGTTTCCGGCAATATGCTTTATTCTGTACAGAGGAACCTTTCGACCGCTGTAGCGTGGAGCATACCATCTTCCTGTTCCAATTTTCATACTGTTTATACTATACTCCATAGCCATGATTAAAGCAGTTCCTTTTTTGCTCATATTTCTTGGTACCCTGTTTTCCTGTCTGGGAGACGACCCGGTGACAGTATCCTTTGACGGAACGGAAATTGATCCGGAACTGTTTACCCTTCCGGAGGGCTTTGTTTTTCACAGAAACAACAGCCCTTCATACCCCGATCTTCGGTTGTCGGTGCGGGAGACTGTCGGCTCCGAACAGCCGAGATTCTCCCTCTCCAAAGAATACCTTGTACCCCTGAAGGACAGAAATGATTACCGGGAATCGATGAATCCTGATGAAATTCACAAGGAGGGGCTTCCTCTTGTTCCGCTTTCCAGTTGGGAATATGCGGGAAGGGGCGTCATGGTAAAGGGACTCAGTCCGGCGGACAGGGAATATCCTCTCGTAAAATGGAGGCATCTTGTTCTTGACTGGAATAATCCCCCTGATCCTGTCCTCAGCGATAGAATCGAAAAAGCTTTAACCGAGTACCTTGGAGCCGCCGGACCGGATACTTCCCCCGCAATCGTCTGGCTTGGAGCCGTTGGGGACATGATGCTCCAGCGGGGTATAGAGGATATGCTCATCAATCGACCCGACGGGAAGGAGAAGACTTTTTCAGACCTTCTGCCCCAGCTGTCCGCTTTTGATCTCCTCATGGGTAACCTGGAGGGAGCTGTAACCCGCAGGGGCAGCAAAACTCCCAAGAGTTATAACTTCCGGTTTCGTCCCGAGGTTCTGGCGCCTTTAGGTCAGGCTGGATTTGATTACCTTTCCCTTACCAACAATCACTGTTATGACTACGGTGAGGAAGGCTTTCTCGATACCCTTGAGTATCTGGAGGAGTATGGGATCAGAACTTCCGGCGCGGCGGAATCCCCTGAGGAAGCCCTTGAGCCGGCGCTTTTTACCCTGCGGGGCCTGACAGTCCGCATTCTCTCCGTTGGTGCCTATCCGCGGGAGAGAAACGGATTTAACGGCGAAAGCGAGGCCCGGGTTACAGCCGACCGTGCCGGAATACTCTGGTACGGTAAAGAGGCGCTGTCGGCAATATCCGGATTTTCCGATGATGAGGGAATAGATATTGTCATGGTGCATGGAGGTCATGAGTGGCAGCGCGTTCCCGATGACGAACAGCGGAGCCGCTACAGATCCATCATCGATGCCGGAGCTGACATTGTGTTCGGATCCCACCCGCACGTACTTCAGGGGGCCGAGTCGTACAAGGGAGGAGTCATCTATTACTCCCTGGGGAACTTCCTGTTTAACGGAATGGAAGAGATGCCCTATGCGGAGGACTCTCTTGTCGCTTCCCTGGGAGTCTGTGGCGGAAAAATACTGTATCGGCGGGATATCCCTGTCCGGATAAACGGACCCTCTGTACGGATCGACAAAAGCGGTCGTATAACAGCTCAGTTCCGGGACCTTTCTGAAGGACTCAGTCTTCCCTAGTTACTTTACTCTTCCCTGGCCCGGCGATTACGCATCGCTGCAATCCGTTCGGTTATCGTGGGATGGCTGTAGTGAAAAAAACTGTACAGCCGATGGGGAACGGGGTTCGATTTATTGTTCCAGTGCAGCTTCATCAATCCTTCCGCCAGGGGATGATAATCTCCGCAGTACTTCTGGGCAAAGGCATCAGCGGCATACTCTCTGCGGCGGGAAAACACGGAAATAACAGGAGACAACCAGAACGTAAGGGGTGAGCTGAAAAAGAGTGCAATCACCAGCAGGGCGTGAACCGATGAGCTTTGAAAACCAAAAGTCATAAAGAGTTCATTCCAGTTCAGCAGGCAGGCAAACAGTAAGAAGGTGCAGAACAGAAAAAAAACTGAACCGAGAAGCTGTCGCAGCGTATGGCCCAGTCTGGCATGTCCCAGCTCATGGGCAACTACGGCTTCGATCTGTTCGTCCGAGAGGCTATCCATAAGGGTATCGAACAGGGCTATACGTTTTGAGGAACCAAATCCGGTAAAGAAGGCATTGGAGTGGGCACTTCGTCGGCTCCCGTCAATGACCTGGATAGATCTGAAGGTAAAGCCCGTTTTTTCCGCCATGGTCTGTAAACGTTCCTTCAAGGGCCCTTCCTCCAGCGGGCTGAAACGGAAAAAAAGGGGTGCGATAAGCACGGGAAAGAGAAATGCGATCAGCAGCTGAAAAAAGGCGACAAGAAGAAAACTGTAAACCCACCAGGCTGAACCAAGATTCTGCACCAGCCAGATCAGGGACAGAGCGAGGGGCAATCCCAGGACAGCAGAGAGGAGAAGGCCTTTCAGGATATCCTGCAAAAAAATCCCCGCCGTCATCCTGTTGAAACCGTGCCGTTCTTCGATGATAAAATGTGAACAGGCGCTGACTACCGTGGCGGGAATAGAAAAAACGAGGGCCGTTCCGAACAGTGTTCCAATACCCCTCAGATACAGGTTTCCGCTGATGCCGATGAAGATGGATTCGATTTTCCCGGGGATTTTCAGGAAAACCAGAAGAAGGATCAGAAGGAAATCCAAGGTCAGGGTCGAGATTGCGAAGCGTGTGCGATCTTTCGTATATACGAGGGCCTGAGACAGGGCTTCCGGATTCTGCCCTTCCGGTAAGGGTCCTTTTTCAGGGCCGGAGCTTTCCGCCATGCGTAGATTTCGGAGATTCAGGAATTCAAGAAATACAGAAAAAAGAAACTCAGCAGAAAGAAGACAGAGGTATATACTCAGGATTGTATGGGTTTGCATCATTTCAGGATAAAAAAACAGCATCCCGAAAATCAGGATGCCGCAGTTTTGACGGGTTGAAAATCAGAGAGCCGCTACAGCGTCCTGAAGCTTATCATGAGCCAGAGCCGCCTTGCACTGTTTGCAGACCATATATTTTTTCTCTTTAAGTTCGACTTCGCTGGTTACCTTGATTCCGGTCCGCTTACACAGAGGGCAGGTACCCCTACCGCTTTTTACCTTGTCACGAATACCGCTTCCTCTATTAGCCTTAGACATAATCGCTCCTCTTGCCTTGTTTCCTTATTTGAAGTATCCCGTTCCCGGGGCTTTATCCAGATATCAGTGTCCGAATACAGCTGTAGAGTATAGTTTTCCCCGGGAAAAAAGTCAATCTGCGGCATCCTCGGCCGTGTCGAGTTTGAAGACCTTGTAGATCCACGTATTATGTTCGTTTATTGCCTCATACAGGCCGTCTCTGTCGCGGTTTTTCAGGGCTGTAAGCATCTTGTCGTGAAAATAGTAGGTGTCCTGGGTATAATCTCTGGACTGCAGATAACTGCCGGGAATATTCTTGATGATCTGACTGACAAGATCATGAATATGGTAGATGACCGTATTATGAACCGATTCGTACAGAATTTTGTGGAACAGGTGATCCGCCGCCAGAGCCTTTTCCGGATTATCGACGTTCTCCTTGAGTTCCTGCACCGCCGCCTCCGCTTCGCGGATTTCTTCATCAGTAATTCTTTGAATAATTTTATCCACCAGGGCTGACTCGAATATGGTTCTGGCCTCGATTATTTCAAACAGGGGTTGAGTGTCGTGGGACAGTACAAGTTCGATGGGTCCCCGTATAAGGTTTCCTGCTTTCTTTGTTACGTAGTAGCCCGAGCCCCGGTGAACCTCCAGGAGTCCCATGGCTTCGATAGATCGAAGGGCTTCCCGTATTGAGCTTCTCCCAACCTGCAGCTGGTCGGAAAGTTCCTTTTCGGTTGGTAATTTATCACCGTCCTCAAGATCGTTCCAGATATACCGGGTAAGCTGTTTCATCAGAGCCTTTTTTAAAGGCTCCTTGGCAATTGGTTCAAGACCATTTTTTTTCATCATAAAATACAATCCTGGTTTGTCGCGATAATCCTACTACTATTACTATATGTAATCTTATTTTGCAAGAAACAAATATTGACATTCAACATTATCCATATTAGTCTGATAGCAGACATCAAGCAAGCTTTTTTTCATAATATATGGAGTTATATATGCCTCGAACAGTAATTATCAGCGGAGCATCCAAGGGAATAGGAAAAGAGACAGCCAGGGTGTTCGCCGCTGCGGGAGACCAGGTAGTAGTCTTCGATGTAGACAGGGAAAAGGGCGAAGGGTTCTGCCGGGAAGAAAAAGCCGCCGGCAGGAAGGTCGATTTTTCTGCCGTCGACATTACCAACACCGAGAATGTCCGCAGTGCTGTAGAAAAAGCGGCAAATCAGTACGGAGGGGTCGATGTACTGGTCAACTGTGCCGGTATTCTTGATCTCCACTCCTTTTCCGAGACCACCGAGGAGGTCTGGGACAGGGTGATGGGTATAAACCTTAAGGGGGCCTTCCTTCTGAGTCAGGCTGTTTTACCCTTTATGTCAAAGAACAAATCAGGAAGAATTATCAATATTGCTTCTTCTGCGGGAAGAACCGGAGGGGTCAAGACGGGGGTCTCCTACTCTGTTTCAAAAGCAGGTATTATAGGACTGACAAAAACCCTGGCACGCATGGCTGCACCGGACAAGGTTACAGTGAACTGTATAGCCCCCGGAACAACCAACACCGATATGGCAAGACAGTTCTCCAGCGAAGATACCGAGGCTATTCTCAGGCAGGTACCCCTGCATAGCCTGGTGGAGCCGGAGGATATTGCCCGGGCGGTCTACTTTCTGGCTTCTGATTCTGCAAAGATGATTACCGGTATCTGTCTGGATATTAATGGCGGCATTTACATGGGCTGAGCCCCGTATAAGAATAAATACTTTTATTTTCAGGAGTTTTTATGGCAAATAATCCCTATCTTAAATGGATGGCAGACAACACCCCTACCCAGTGGTGTAATGACTCTGCAATACTGTCGGATCTTCAATCCGCCCTCGAAGACGGTGCCGTCGGCTGCACCACAAATCCGCCCCTCTCCTTTGAAACCCTGAGTACCCGTCCCGGGGACTTTGAAAAAGAGTACAAAAATCTCGATGAATCGGCGAAGTGCAATGACCGGGCTGTCGAAATGATTGGCGTGGTAGTGCGAACCATCGGTTCTATACTCAAGGATAAGGGTCCCTGGAAGGACGAACAGTTCGGATATGTGAGGGCGCAGGTTCAGCCTGCCCTGGGTAGAGACAAGGACGCCATGCTGGAGATGGGAAAGAAACTTCGCTCCTTCGGCGACAACGTCATGGTCAAGATACCCTGCACCACTGCCGGAATCTGGACCCTGGAGGAGCTGGCGGCTCTTGGTATTCCCACAACGCCGACAGTCTGCCTGACGGTTTCCCAGTTTATCGCTGTTGGCGAGGCCCATGATCGTGGACGGGCCCGGGCTGAAAAGGCGGGAATCAAACCTGCACCCTCCACGGCTGCCCTGGTTATGGGGCGGCTTCAGGACTATCTAACTGCGCTGAACGAAATTCGCGGAACCGGGCTCTCCTTCTATGATCTTGAATGTGCAGCACTGGCTGTCACCAAACGCTGCTACCAGGAGAACGTAAAACGGGGGTTCAATCAGAAACTCATGCCTGCAGCTTTCAGAAGCCCCCGCCAGGTTGAACAGATGGTTGGCAGTGATGTTGTCATGACCATCCATCCCAAGGTTCAGAAAGCCCTTCTGGAGGCCGAAGGCAAGGGAGAGATAAAACGGGGCAACTTCATTGATGACCCGGTTGATCAGGCTGCCCTGGACAGGGTTGCAAAGGCACTGCCTGAGTTTACTCTGGCATTAGAACCCGGTGCAATTCCTGTCGGTGAGTTCGATTTCCACGGAGGGACTGTAATGACCCTGCAGGGATTCGATCTGACGGGCTGGCAGAAGCTCCTTACGCTGTAGTAATGGGTATTCCGTATTTGAGTCTTGCCGTCTCCGAGGAAAAACTCGGAGACAGTGCTCCCGTTCTGTTTCAGGACGGCATAGTGAATGGTATGCGCTCAGCAAAGGATCTCGGATTCACGGGGGTGGAGATACATATACGCAACCCCGGAAGCCTGGATGTCGATGCACTGCTTGAGGCGGAAAAGGAGCTTGGAATCAAAATATGCGCGGTAGGAACCGGCCTTGAATATTCCCTGAACAAGCTGTGCTTTACCTCCGAAGATGCAGGGGTACGCCGGAAAACCGCAGAGCGCTTCAAAGAGCATATCGACCTGGCCCGGAAGTTGAAAGCATCGGTGTTCATGGGTCTTTGCCGGGGCACCGCGCCGGATTATGGATCGAGACAGACATATCTGGAACGATTCGCAGAGGAAATTCTCCCGGTTCAGAAATATGCGGATGAGAAACAGGTTATCCTTACACTGGAACCGATCGCTTACTACATGACGAACCTGCTGAATACGGTGGACGAGTGTCTCGAGTTTATGGACCGCCCGGGATTCGAGAATCTTGAACTCCTGCTGGACTCCCACCATATGTATCTGGAAGACAAGGATATGTACGGCGAGGCCTTTGACAAGTGCGCAGGAAAAATCGGGCATTTTCATGTATCCGACAGTAATCGCCGTCATCCCGGCGCAGGGAATGTCGATTTCGACCGGATAGCTGTCAAGCTGAAGGAGATGGGCTATGACCGCCCCGTATCCCTTGAAGTGCTGCCCCAGCCCTCCGGAACAGAGGCTTCACAACGCTGCATGGATTGGATGAAGCGACACTGGTAAAACAGACCTATGAAAAAAAGGGGCTGCCCGAGAGAAATCTCCCGGCAGCCCTTTTTTATCAGGTCGAGGCCTTGTCGATAGGCCATGGGGTGCAGGCGGATAATCCGCCGTCGATGTAAACAGTCTGTCCGGTAATGAAGGAAGAGGCCTCGGAAGCGAGGAACACCACGGTTCCAATCATATCTTCCACCTCGCCGAACCGCCGTAAAGGAGTATGTTCCATGGCCCAGTCCTTCATGACCGGTTGTGACCAGAGGGAGCGGTTGAAATCGGTAAGGATGAAACCGGGCCCGATTCCGTTTACCCGTATCCCGTATTCACCCCATTCCGATGCAAGGGCTTTGATCATTCCGTGCATCCCGAATTTGCTGATCACATAGGGCATTACCCTGGTCAGGGGCGCAAAGGTGTTGTAGGACTCCACGTGAACCTGGGACCCGCTCTTCTGGGCTATCATCACCTTGCCGACCTCCTGGGCCATGAAAAAGGCACCGCGGATGTCGACATTCGTGACATAATCGAACTCATCCGGAGTGTAATCTTCCGCCGGCTTTCTGATTGTCAATCCGGCCACATTCAGGAGAATATCAATTCTGCCATATTTTTCTTTTATTGCAGCTACAGTTTCCCGTATGTTTTCAACATTGGCCACATCGCACACATAGGTATCCGCCCGGGCTCCTGTTTCCCCGGTTATTTTGTCCGCGGCTTCCTTGAGGGTATCCCCTTTCCGACCGGTGATAATCACCTTTGCCCCTCGTTGCGCGAATCCTTTTGCCAGCTCGAAGCCGATGCCGCGGCTGGCACCGGAAACAAGGGTTACCTTCCCGTCCACGGAAAAAAGCTTGTCCTTCATTGCCTGAATCTCCTTGAAAGAATGCACTGAAATGCATAATGGATTATTTGTTTTTACTTCGGCTATCTGCGATAGATCAGCTCGGTATAATCTTCCGGTATCCTCTCCAGAATCTCAGAATCGATAACGAAGAGTCCGTCCCGGGCATCGGACGAGGCATATACCATTCCCCCGCCTTCATCGATCCACACATCAAGGCTGCCCTGGTTCTTCCCCTCGGAGTCACGCACTTTTATGCGGTAATCCGGTTTTTCAGAAGAAAGGCCTCTTGTGGCGGATTCATCTGCTGAGAGCTTCCGGGTGTAAACCAGTTTTTCCAGGGCAAAAACAAGGCCCCATGACTTCGGCGAATCTGCGGCGCTGCGCTCAGGTTCCGTGAGCAGCCAGTCGGAACCGGATTTTTCAAGGATTATGGTTTCGTTCTTCCCCAGAATCTCTAAGGAACCGACAGTTCGGGATTCAAAGGAGAGCAGGTGCCGGTCTTCGAAGTAATCCGCATCGATCTGAAAACCCTCGAGAAAATCAGCGGAAACCGCAAAAGGTCTGTTCCTGAAGGAGGAAAACCCGGGAAGAACTTCGCCTTTCACAGCTTTTTTGCCGAGTTCTACCCAGTGCTGAGTTCCATCATCCTCTGTAAGAGTTACCTGCAGCTGTATTGCTGTATTGTTCTTCTGTACATCAAGGTCTGCCGGAAGCTCTTCAACATCAGTCAGGGTAAGCAGATTGATAAGCTGCCTGACAGCTGCATCATCCGCAGGAATGTCCTGTTCATTCGAAAGGTACCAGCCGCTTTGCTCTTTTTTCAGCCCGATGTCCCCGGACTCTGTGCTGATAATAATTTCCTGAATAGCATCGGGGTCAAACCTCAGGACTGCCCTTGAACGGAGCTGATCATAGCTGATGGGCAGATTGCTCACTAGCCCCCGGGGAATACCCAGGGCGTAGGGTATGCGGTCGGTTGTAATATACTGAAGGTCCTCTCCGTAGGAGTCGAAAAAGGATACGGCCTCTGTGCTGCCGTCGCTGATGGTAAACTCAACTCTGAGTTGGGGCTCTGCCTGTAGCGCAGCTTCCCGGGAATCGGGAAAATCGCTGGCCCGAAGAGAGAGAATCCCCTCAAGCAGTTTCCTGACTTCTCCGTTGTTGCCGGGTGCCGCTTTCGGGGAGCTAAGCTCCCACCAGGGGGGCTGTTTTTCTACGATTACGGGACTCGTATTTCCGGTTAAAGCACCGCTCAGTCTGATTTTCTCGATACTACTGATGGAAAGGTCCAGAACTGTCCTGTCCCGGTACTCTTCCAGGGGAAGGGTAAATACTTCTCTGGCGTCTCTATAGGCTTTATAGTAATTGCCGCTGGACGGTACGTAGGTATATACATACCCCACATCCAGGGGAATCTGTCTTCCCAGGGAGAAGCTCTCTGTCTGACCGTCCCGGGACGACACCGTAACGCTGATAACTTCGCTGCCTTCGAGACCGAACTCTTCAAGAGGCAGACTTGTGTCAATCTCCATGGGGACGCCCACCAGTTTGTCCACGGTTTCGATAACGGACTGCATGGTTTCGGCCGAGGCCAGGCTGTAGAGGGGCTCTTCCATGACCCACCCGTCCTCTGTTCTGGAGAACTTCAGAGCCGGTCGATCTGCGGTTTCGATACTCAGCGTACTGATTGAATCCGCCTCCATGGTAACGAGGGGATCGACCCTGCGCTCCTCCTCCCCGTCCGCGCCACCGGTAACAAGGAGGAGAATCAGCAAAAGCGCAAATATAGCGCTCAAGATCAGTACAGGCTTTATTTTTTCCATCGGGATACCAGCCATACACCTGCTCCGGCGATCAGCGCCATGGCGGGAAGCAGAACAATAAGCAGCCAGAAGACGGCCCGGGTTTGTCCCTCCGTAAGAATTATGGGGGTGTGGCTTGGATCCCTGGACCTGATGCCAATAAGACTCGGATCGCTGGTCAACCAGGCAAAGGTATTCATGATGAGGTCTTTATTTCCGGAGACATCAATGTAATCGTCGTCCGCAAAATCCGAATCTCCGTAGATGACCATTCTGCCGCCGCCTTTCCCGTCGGAATCCTCCCTGCTCAGGGCTACACCGAGGGTCAGGGGTCCGGGTACATCAAGCTCCGGGTCAAAGCGCGTCTGGCCCTCTCCCAGGGCCTCATAATCCATCTCTGCCCAGGTATCGGCGCCGGTCCTTGCAAGAACACTTATTTCCGTCCCTTCCGGTTTTTCTTCGGCCACAGTAATCGAGCGGGCTATGGGAAAAAAGGTAATCAGATCAATGGATTCGGTTATACTGTGACGACCGTAGTCGGAGACGATGGGGAACAGATAATCCCCGCCCATCACCTGGCTTCTCTCGTCCACGATCGTGTCGATTCCCAGAAGGATCCCGTTTTCTGCGAGGTACTCCTCAAGACCTGTACGCCTGTAGGGATCGGCCATGAAAAGTATGTTTCCCCCGGTTTCAAAATATTCTGTAATCAGTCCGATTTCGTGGTCCGAGAGGGCCTCCCGAAGTCCGGCTATGACAATAGCGTCTGCATCATCGGGTATGCTGTCTTCCCTCAGCAGAAGAAGTTCCCGTGTCTCGTAGTGCTCGTCCTGAAGTGCGCCTGCGAGTTCTCTGAAACCTTCTTCCGGAGTCTTCTCACCGTGACCGGATAAAAAGTAGAGAACGCTTGTGGAGTCAACGGCAAGACGGTGTATTGCGTTGGTGATGGATTCTTCTTCCTGACTTACCACCTTGGTTTCCCGTCCCTGATACTCCAGTACAATGGTACCGTTACTGCCGACCTCGTATTTTTCAACAAGACGGGGATTCTTGGACGGATCGACCAGCTCGAACTCGAAGCCGGTATAACTCTGTCGGTACTGATCCAGGAGGTCCCGGGTGCTTTCCCGGTTGTAGTCATCGGTCAGAAAAAAGGCCGTTGCCTTCAGGGGGGAGCCGTCAAGCTCCCTGAGCACATTGAGGCTCTTCTCCGACAGACTGTAAAGCTTTCGATCAGTCAGATCTGAGCGCAGGGTAAAGCGATACGAAAGGACCTGGACAATGACCAGAATCGCCAATAATAGAAGGGGAATAACCAGTAAAGAATAATCAAAAGAACGTTTAGTCGCCATAATTCAACTCTTCCATGTACGTCGCTGCAGATTTATCAGGGTTAATCCGGCGAAGAAAACTGTAATGTTCAGAAAGAAAATCGCATCATTGGAGTTGATTACTCCGCGATTAAAGTCACGAAAGTGGTTATAGACGGACATCTCTGAAAGGACTCTTCCGAAAACGCCGGGAACAAACGAGGCGGTCCATTCAATTGCCCACAGGAGCAGGATTATTCCGAAGGACAACACCGCTGCGATTATCTGGTTTTCCGTGAGGGAGGAAAAGAAGGTACCTATGGAAATAAACGCAAGTCCGACAAAGAAGAGTCCCAGGTACGAGGTCAGTACCGGAATTATCTCGATCCGTCCGAAAAACGATACAACCAGAGGAAACAGAAGCGTGAGCCCCAGGGTGATGGCCAGTACGGCAAAGGCGGAAAAAACCTTCGCCAGGACCACGTCCATATATCGCACCGGAAAGCTGATGAGGAGCTCAAGGGTTCCGGTCTTTTTTTCCTCGGAAAAAACCCTCATGGTAATCAGGGGTACCAGGATCAGCATGACAAAGAGGTAATTTGAATGCACGGGGGCAAAGACCGCTTCGGTAATATTGAGGACCATGGATCCGGAGGAACCGTAGGATCCCTGCATGCTCAGCATGGAAAAATAGATAAAATTACGATAGAAAAAATACCCGCAAACCAGGGTGAACATGGCTATGTAGACATAGACAACGGGTGAGCTGAAATAGGATTTGAGTTCGCGCTTTGTAATTGCCAGAAAACCGTTCATACAGCGCCGCCCTCCTCTGTAACAAGGTTCAGGAATACATCTTCCAGACCCGCAGTCACCACCGACAACTCCAGAAGGCGGTGATTCTTTTCCAGGATCTTTCGGACCATCCGATCCCGGGGATCGTTTTCCAGATCCGCGACCACGCGGAACTGTACTCCGCCGGAGACCGGATGATGCACTGTTCTTATGTCCCGTATTCCCTGAAGGGATTCGAGGTCAGCGGTAATCTCCTGTTCAGGTCCGTCGACGGTGAGGAGGAACTCCGAGTGGGACTGAAGCCGCTGAGCCAGGGCTTCAGGTGAGTCCTGGGCCAGGATTTTTCCCTTTGAAATGATCACAACCCTGTCACAGATCATACTGACCTCCGGCAGGATGTGGCTGCTGAGAATGACGGTGCGGTTTCCCTTCAGACCCTGAATGAGTTTACGGAACTCGAAGGTCTGGGTCGGATCGAGACCGACAGTCGGTTCATCGAGAATGATAACGGGAGGATCCCCCACAAGGGCCTGGGCAAGACCGAGACGCTGTCGATAACCCTTCGACAGTTTTCGTGCCGTCCGGGTTCTGACAGATTCCAGGCCGCATTCTGCAACGACCTTGTCGATCTGCTCTGATCGCTGCCGGGGAGGAACCTTTTTTATTTCACAGACGAAACGAAGGTATCCCTCTACGGTCATATCCAGATAAACCGGAGCACTTTCCGGCAGATAGCCGATACGCTGCTTTACCTCCAGGGGATTACTGAGAATGGAATATCCATCCACCTTGATGTCCCCTGAACTCGGCGTAAACAGACCGGTCATAATCCGCATGGTTGTGGTTTTCCCAGCGCCGTTGGGACCGAGGAAACCGACTGTCTCCCCTGCCTGGACGCTGAAGCTTGCATTATCTACGGCCCTTACCGGGCCGTAGTTTTTCGTTAATTCTTCTACTGAGATCATATGTGGTATCAATTAATAACCAAAAATGCTGTATCTTACAAGTAACCGAAAACCTTCGGAGCAAAAAGTACCAGGTCCGGCATAAAGGATATCATTCCGATAACCAGAAGGTGGATAACAAAGAAGGGAAACACCGCCTTTGCCACCCGTTCCATACTGATTTTTGCGATATCCGCACTGATGAACAGGCACAAACCCACGGGAGGTGTAATCAGCCCCAGGGCGAGGGCGGTAATCATCAGCATACCGAACTGGATTTCATGCAGGCCCGCCTGAGCTGCCAGAGGTGCAAGTGCCGGTGCAAGCATGATGATTGCAGCGCCGGGGTCCATTACCGTACCGACTAAAAGGAGGATAAGGTCGATGAGCAGAATAATTACCACGGGACTTTCGCTTATGGAAAGAATCGTGCGGGTAATCATGGCCGGAACCTGGTAGGTACTGAGAACCCAGGAGAAGAGGTTCGCCGCTGCCAGGAGCAGGAAAACCGAACCCGTGCTCAATGCAGAGTTAAGGATTATCTTCGGAAGGTCCCGGTACTTGACAGTCTTGAGAACGTACAGGGATATAAAGAAGGCATAACCTACAGCGACGCCCGCTGCTTCGGTGGGTGTAAAGACGCCGCTCAGGATTCCTCCAAGGATAATCAGCGGCATTATGAGGGCCACTATGGCCTGTCCGATTATGGAAAGTTTCTCCTTTGTGGTAAGGTTCAGCACTTTCTTGGGGAAGTTCAGTTTCTTCGCAAGAAAGATAACCACCGCCATGTCGGATAAACCGAAGAGGACACCCAGGGGGATACCGGCAGCAAAGAGGGCTCCGATGGACTGCCCCATGGTGGCCCCGTAGATTACCGCCAGGATACTTGGAGGAATGATCGGCCCCTGCAGGGATGACGATGCGGTTACCGCCGCACTGAAATCAGGGGTATAACCGTCTTTCTCCATGGCCGGGATGAGCATGGACCCAAGGGCCGAAACGTCAGCTGCTGCCGAACCGGTTATACCGCCGAAGAACATGCTGGCTATGATATTTGCGTGGGCGAGAGCACCCCTCATTCTTCCGACAAGCATATCCGCGAACTTGATCAGGCGTTCGGTGATCCTGCCGCTGTTCATCAGGTCCCCCGCCAGGATAAAGAAGGGAATACACATCAGCGGAAAGGAATCAAGTCCGGTAAATATGCGCTGGGCGACTACTTCCATGGGCACCGTTCCCATGAAAGCGACCCCCACGAGTCCCATGAGGCCGAGAGACACCCCGACGGGAACACCCACGAAGAGGGTGAAAACAAATGTTAATACTGCTAAAAAGAGTCCCATTTAACAATGACCTCCGATCCTAAAGCTATAAGAATGTACGACCACCCCGGTTTGCATTAAGACCGGACCAGTTTGCGCAACATGAGAATAAAAGATTCCAGAGAAAGAAAAACTCCTCCCACTGGAATTGAGAGATAGGGAATCCACATCGGCCAGTTCATGCTCGGCGAACGCTGATTGACAACAAAAATTGCCATCTTGAAGCCTGTATAGCTTATGGTGGCAAAGAAAGCGAACATGAACACATCGGCAATAAAAAATGCGACGGGGGTGTATTTACCCCACACCCTTTCAACCAGCGATGAAAGGCCTATGTGGCGTCCCTCCCTGAGAGCGATGGCCATGGAAAGGAGGGCTGTCCAGACCATGATGTACCTGGACATCTCTTCGGACCATGAGGGAGCGGAATTCAGGACGTAGCGCATAAAAACCGCGTATAGAATGATGACAGTCAGTATGCTGTAAAAAAAGACCAGCACAGGTCTCATGATCTTCTGATACAGCTCACTGAATTTGTCTAATCCTGCAAGCAATGATTTAACCATATATACCCACTCACGTAAAATTAGAATAATGAAGGATGCCCCGTTTTCGCGGGGCATCCATTGATGTTTGAACTTTGTGTAAAAGACTACTGCTGGATTACAAAACCGTTTCCGGGTTCTGTTCCAGAAGGAGCTACGAGGCCTTTCTTGACGGTGTCGATGGTTTTCATGAAGTCATTAACCCACTTGGGGTCGATTTCGTTCTTGATCCACTCCATAACCGGGCCCTGGGTCGCCTGCTGGAACTGAGCGATCTCTTCGGCAGAGGGGGTATAAACTTCCATACCCTCTTCGATCAGAGCGCCAACGGCGGTTACGTTGGAAACATAGGTTTCCAGAGACTTGTGAATGGTACCGGAGATATCAGCGCCTTCGTAAACGATCTGACGCAGATCTGCGGGCAGACTGTTGTAGAATTTGTTGTTGATGAAGGTGAAGTCGATACTGTAGATGTGTCCGTCCAGGGTGTAGTACTTCTGTACTTCATAGAACTTCATGGCCTGTACGAGGCTCGGGGGATTCTCCTGTCCGTCTACAACCTTCTGCTGCAGAGCGCTGTAGAGCTCGCCCCAGGCGATGGGTACTGCGTTGGCGCCGAGTTCATTGACCATTGCCATGTGTCCGCGGTGTTCCATGGTCCGGATCTTGAGACCCTTCATGTCAGCGGGAGTACGAACGGGGCGTACGTTGTTGGAGAAGTTACGGAAACCGTTCTGGTTAACGTCCAGATTGCGGATACCGGTATCCTTCACCATTTTGCCCATCAGGTTCTTCATGTAGGGGCTGTCGGCAACTGCCCAGGCTTCAGTGTAGGTGCGGAATGCATAGGGAACGGAAAGAGCCAGAATCTCCGGGAAGAAGATACCTACGGTTCCTTCACTTACGTTACACATCTGAATACTGCCGAGCTGAACGCCTTCCAGCTGTTCCCGTTCGGAACCAAGTTCGTTGGCGGGATAGATCTCTACCTTGATCCGTCCGCCGGACCGGGCTTCAACGTAATTCTTGAACATTACGGCATCCGCATGGGCGGAAGCGGTCAGTACATCAGGCGGATCTCCGGTGGCATACTTGATGGTGTACTGGGCCTTGCTGGTGTCCGCAGCTTCTCCTTCGCCGGCGGCAAAGAGAGAGAGGGAGAAGAGGGCGACCAGTAGAACAACTAACAATTTTCGCATACAAAACCTCCTTAGGTTACTGTGAATCGTACACAATTTACCGTATCATAGGTCTGATATCATGTCAAATAAAAAGATCTGGGGTTCAAAAAAATCATTAAAATATTTGACAATGTCTATTCAGCCCCCTAGGATTCATGGTAGTAGATTCGAAGGTACATCGCAAGGAGATTTCGAATATGGCGGAGCAGCAGGAAATTCTGGTTACCATGGCAACAAATTTACGGGACATCCTGTATGATCATATGGAAAAAAGGATTTCCTCCGCAGGTTTCAAATTGAATGCTGTTTTCAGCGATACCCCCCTTGAAGACGCAAAGCTCAAAGAGAAGATAAAAAATGCCGCCGGGTTCATTGTAAGCCTGGAAAAGGTCAATGACGATCTGCTGAAGGGGGCAAAAAATCTGAAGGTCGTCTCGAAATACGGTGTAGGTACTGACAACATCGATCTTGCAGCCGCCGAAAGTCACGGCGTAGAAATAGCCAACTGTCCGGGTTCCAACAGTAATGCCGTAGCGGAACTCGTGATCGGACTGATGATTACCATGTCCCGGAACACTCAGAATCTCTGTGACAGACTCAGGGAAGGCAGGTGGACCACGGAAGTAGGATTTGAACTTGCCGGCAAACGGGTGGGCATCCTGGGATTCGGTAATATCGGACGCAGGGTCGCAAAATATCTGAAGCCCTTTACAGGGGATATTCTTGTCTACGATGTCTTTGTGGACAGAAAAGCTGAAGGTGAGTACGGAGTGCGGTACACGTCCGTGGATGAGATCATCGAAACATCCGACTACATTACGCTGCATCTGCCCCTGCTTCCTGAAACACGGCACCTGATTGACAAGGACAGCCTTGCAAGGATGAAAAAAGGTGTATATCTGATCAACGCGGCCCGCGGAGGAGTGGTCGATGAGGATGCCCTCTTCGACGCCGTAGTCAGCGGAAGGGTTGCCGGCGCGGGAGTCGATGCCTTTGAGTTTGAACCGCCCACAGCTTCCAGAATGCTGAAGGATGAGCGTTTTATTGTATTACCCCACATCGGGGCCGCCACCGTTGAAGCCAGTTTCAATATGGTGAACATGGCGATAGACAATGTTCTCTCCGTTCTCGCAGGAAAAGGGAATCCCCATCCGGTCAGGATGGTTTAAATTGACATGACATCAGACCCATGATAGGCTTGAATGTCACGTATTCGTACTTAGGAGGTACATGAATGAAAAAATTTTTAGCGGTGTTACTGATCCTCGGGCTCTCCCTGGTGGTGTTTGCCGAAGGACAGGGAGAAGCCAAGAAGATCGACTACCCGACTAAACCGATCCATATGGTTGTTCCATGGGCAGCGGGTGGCGGAACTGACGCTGTAGCCCGGGTGCTCGCAAAAGAGGCAGAACCCTTCCTCGGAACCACCATCGTTGTGGAAAACCGGACAGGCGGCGGCGGAGCTGTCGGCCACAGTGCTGTTTCTCAGGCAAAACCCGATGGATACCTTATCGGTCTCACAACGGTAGAGCTGATTATTCAGCCCCATATTCAGGAAGTTCCCTACAGCCATGAAGAGATGGCTCCCATCATTCAGGTTAACTCTGATCCTGCGGCAATTACTGTTCCCGCTGACTCCGAATGGGACACCCTGGAAGAGTTTCTGGATTACGCCAGGGCACATCCCGGCGAACTGCAGTGCAGCGGTACCGGTTATGCCGGTATCTGGCATATCGCCCTGCTCGATCTCTCCCAGAAAAGCGGAACCGAGTTTACCTTTGTTCCTTCCCAGGGAGCAGCTCCTGCAGTTACCGAGCTTCTCGGCGGTCATATCGACTTTGTAAGCTGCAGTCCTCCCGAAGTAGCAGCCCAGGTAGAGGCCGGACAGCTGAAGATGCTGGCGGTTTCCGGCAATGAACGCCACCCCAACTTCCCCGATGTCCCCACCATGGCGGAACTCGGCTACGACGTACAGACGACTGTATGGCGGGGTGTTCAGGCTCCCAAGGGTACTCCCCAGGAAATCATCGACATTCTCCACGACGCCTTCAAAAAGGCTTATGAATCCGAAAACTTCAAAAAGACCATGAATAACGTGGGGCTTGGTATGGTTTATCGGAACGGCGAGGATTTCAAAAAAATGATTGCCGAAAGTTACGACACCTTCGGCGAGATTGTTTCCGCCTTCGATCTTTAGGTTTTTCTAAAAACTGAATCCCGGCACATAGGTGCCGGGATTTTATTGTATGGGAAATTCTAAAAACGTGGTATTTTTTCCATAGTCAAGGATGCAGGATTTGTTAGCCCCCGGAAACCCTTGTGATAACAAGAGTCGGGGGCCGTGGAAAATCTTGACGAAGCAGAATATGTGGAAAAGAGCAGATTTTAGAAATGCCCTATAATGACACCAGCTCAAACAGAAAAGAGGGAGCAGTACAGTGTTCAAGAAAGCTGAAATAGTATTTGGAGGAGCTGCCATCCTGTTCGCCCTCCTGTTTTTCATTCTGGCAGGCGATTTCCCTGGCGCCAGAGGCCATGATGTAGGTATGGCCTTTTATCCCAGGGTACTCAGTGTCCTCATTATCGTTCTCTCCTTTATTGTAATTTTTCAGGGAATAACAAGAAAGGAGACAGAAACAGAAAGCACGGGGACTCTTTTTTATACGGAGGACAATGGTGTACGGCGGGTTGTACTGCTGATACTGGCAACCTTGATTTATCCGTTCCTTCTTCAATATGCCGGGTTCCTTATCCTTACACCGGTGTATCTCGGATTCCTGATGTGGGTTATCGGCGCCGGCAAAATACCCAGGATATTGCTGCTTTCCGTTCTTACCACTGTCTTAATCTATGTCATTTTTCAGCGTATGTTGAAAATCCCCCTGCCTACGGGTCTCTTCTACAACTGACCTGTGAGCGGAGAGTGAGGAAAATATGGAAGCTATACTAAGCGGTCTGGAACTACTCTTACAGCCCCTTCCTTTGCTGATGCTCTTTTCCGGTGTAATAGGCGGTATTGTCGTGGGAGCACTCCCCGGGCTGACCGCCACCATGGGGGTTGCCATTCTTGTCCCCTTTTCCTTTGGAATGGAACCGGTTCCGGGGCTTTTGATGCTCCTTGGACTCTACGCAGGAGCCATATACGGCGGTTCTGTGGCAGCCATTCTGATAAACACACCGGGAACCCCCTCGGCGGCTGCTACAATTCTGGACGGAACTCCTCTGTTTAACAAGGGCGAGGCCGGACGGGCAATCGGCATGGCGACCTTTGCATCGGTTTTCGGCGGTATAGGAAGCGCGATTTTTCTGGTAACCCTGGCTCCCCTTCTTTCGAGGTTCGCCCTTGCCTTCAGCGCACCGGAATATTTTGCCCTGGCGGTACTGGGAATAACGATCATCGGCAGTATATCCAGCGGTTCCCTTGCAAAAGGACTCCTGAGCGGGTGTATCGGTCTTATAATAGCCACCATCGGTATGGATCCTATTCAGGGATACACCCGATACACCTTCGGCACCGTCAACCTTATGGGAGGAGTTCCCTTCATACCCGCCCTGATCGGGCTCTTTGCCGTTTCCGAGGCCATAACGCAGTTTGAACGGCTCATTGAACCGATAAAGGAAGAAGTCAACCTGAAGAAACTTATTCCGAGTTTTTCCGATATAAAACGGGTTATGCGGACCATGCTGAAGAGTACGGTTATCGGGACCTTCGTAGGGGCACTGCCCGGAGCAGGCGGCGATATCGCCTCCTTCGTCTGCTACAACGAAGCCCAGAGAAGCTCCAAACATCCGGAAACCTTCGGTACCGGAGAGATCGAAGGTGTCGCCGCGGCGGAAACGGGAAACAACGCATCCACCGGCGGAGCGCTTATTCCGACCCTGAGCCTTGGAGTTCCCGGAGACTCGGTTACAGCCATCATTATCGGCGCCCTGATGGTTCAGGGACTGCGGCCGGGTCCCCTGCTTTTCAGGGATCACCTGGATATCGTAAACGCCCTATTTATCGGCTTTATTGCGGCGAATGTATTTTTCGGCATCTTCGGCCTGATGATGGCAGGATTTCTCTCAAAACTGATTATGATTTCCAAAAGGTCCCTGATCCCGATCATCATGGTCCTGGCGATAGTCGGTTCCTTTGCCATGCAGAACAACATTTTCGACATCTTTCTGATGCTGCTCCTGGGAATCTTCGGTTATCTTGTACGCAAGATAAATGTCCCCCTGGGCCCGATCGTACTGGCCCTGATCCTCGGTCCCATGGTGGAGGAAAACTTCCGCAAGTCTCTGGTGATGTCCTACGGGGATTACTCGGTCTTTTTCGTACGCCCCATTTCTGCGGTGCTCCTTCTTCTCGCCCTGATTTCGGTGATCACCACCATCGTCAGGGAACGAAAGGGAAAACACCTGCCCGGAACAGAATAGGGCCTTTCCCATCTTTCAGGGAATTCGCCTGAGGAGATGGGAAAGAACACCGACCAGGTGAGTTGACGCGACGGCAAGGAACTCCTGAAAATTTTTGGGAGCCCTGCCGTCCGCTGCGTCGGAAACAAAGCGAAGCACAAGAACCGGTACATTGTAGACCCTGGCTGTAAGGGCAACGGAAGCGCCTTCCATTTCCACAACAGCGCCATCCAGTTCACTGAAGAGTTTCTGCCTCAGGGGCGAGTCCCTGTCGGTCACGAAGGTGTCACCCGTGAGGACCCGTCCGAAGTGGACAGCATAATCCTCTCCCCGGTAGGACTCCATGATTCTCAGGAGCTCCGGGTCTCCCGGAATCTCCCTGTAGGGAGTAAACGGGATGGCCCCCACGGGATACCCGAGACCTCTGACATCCATGTCGTACTGCAGGCAGTCGGTGCCGACCACAAGATCACCGATATTCAGCCCCTCCTTTATGCCCCCGGCAATGCCGGCAAAAATCAGACGTTCCGGTCTGTAGCGCATGATCAGTTCCGCAGCGCTGAGGGCGGAAAGGACCTTTCCTACCCCTGATTTGGCGATCACTACATCCTTTCCTTCAATCCGTCCCAGATGGTACTCCGTCAGGCTCCCCTTCTCTCTCCTGTCGCCCCCTGACGCTTCAACGAGGGCTTCAACTTCTTCGCGCATTGCACCGAGTATACCTGTCATGGAAATATCTCTCCTTCAGCATGCTGATTGAAACTGAAATCATTGTCCGCTATACTTGTGGCTGAATCCAAACAACTTCAGGAAACAATATGATTACAGTAAACGAGCATTATAGCAAGCTTCAAGCCTCATATCTTTTTGTTACCATCGCCCGCAAAATCAAGGATTTTCAGGAACAGCACCCGGACGTCGACCTTATCAAGCTGGGCATCGGTGATGTGACAAAACCCCTGCCGTCGGCCTGTATCGATGCCTTTAAAAAAGGGGTCGAGGAGATGGCGGATGAAAAGAGCTTTCGCGGATACGGCCCGGAACAGGGATACTCCTTTCTGCGGGAGGCCATAGCCCGGAACGATTTCAGGGACCTTGGAATCGAGGCGGAGGACATCTTCATTTCCGACGGAGCCAAGTGCGATACAGGAAACTTTCAGGAACTCTTTTCCACGAATTCCAGAGTAGCCATACCAGATCCGGTCTATCCGGTTTACGTCGATACCAATGTAATGGCCGGACGCAGCGGGGTCTGGAAGGACGGGCGCTACGAGGGCCTCCATTACCTGGAAGCAAACTCGGAAAACGCCTTTATACCCGCTCCCCTGAATGAGAAGGTCGACCTGATCTATCTCTGTTTTCCCAACAATCCCACCGGTCAGGTCGCCAGCCATGATCAGCTGGCCCGGTGGGTCGAGTATGCCAGGGAAAACAAGGCCCTGATTCTTTTCGATGCGGCTTATGAAACCTTTATCCGCGACGACAGTCTCCCCAGGTCAATCTATGAAATACCCGGCGCACGGGAAGTGGCAGTTGAGTTCCGGAGTTTCTCGAAAACCGCGGGCTTTACCGGTACCCGCTGTGCCTTTACCGTCGTTCCCCGGGAGTGCCGGGCCTACACGAGCGACGGAGAAGCTGTCAATCTTCAGCCCATGTGGAACCGCAGACATTCCACCAAGTTCAACGGCGTATCCTATCCCGTTCAGCGGGCTGCCGAGGCGGTCTACTCTCCGGAAGGAAAAAAGCAGGTACGGGAACTCTCGGACTACTACCTCGGAAATGCCGCCATAATCCGGAAAAACATGGAAGCCCTCGGATTTACCTGTATCGGCGGAGAGAACTCCCCCTACATATGGGTAGACGGCAGAAGGGATTCCTGGGATTTCTTCGACCTGCTCCTGTCGGCAGGGGTGGTCGTTACCCCGGGGAGCGGTTTCGGACGCTGCGGCGAAGGCTATATCCGCATAAGTGCCTTTAACGATCGGGAAAAGGTGCTGGCGGCCATGGAACGGATTAAATCCTCTCTGGCATGATAAAATGAAGATACTGGATCCCCGTTTCGGTCTGTTCGTTGGTGACAGTGACTCCTGTGCCCTGGAGAGACTGAAATACGGCGAAAAGCTTCCCGGGAAAGGTTTCAGTCCTGAGGATTTGTCTCTTATCCTCTCCCCTTCGGGTTGGCGCGGGGTCTTTGCATCATCGGAAGACGATGATTCCGGCGAACCGGCGGAGCGGATGCTCTGGGCGGCCCTGTCTATGGCAGGAGCCGCGGCGGAGTATTTTTCCGCCTTCAGCGGTAAACCCACAATTCTGGTGGGCTGCGATGCACGTCCCACGGGACCTGCAATCTGCGAGATATTCTTAAGGGTCTTTCTGGCCCTGGGGATTCCCTGCGAATACCTCTTTATAACTCCGGCCCCGGAAATAATGGCCGCAGCACGAAACAGGCGGGAGTGCGGCGGATTCTGTTACATCAGCGCGAGCCATAACCCCATCGGTCACAACGGGGTAAAACTCGGCAGACAGGACGGCGGGGTACTTCCCGGAATCGAGGCGGCGCCGATTATCCAGCGAGTTAAGGATATCCTCGCTTCCCCGGAGGAACTCGACAGACTGCGTGAATCAGCCGATGGAGCGGATTCGCGCAATCTGGAAGCCCTCTTTCAGCAGGTCTCGGACGCCCAGAACAGGGCGTCCCGGATCTATTCCGCGTTTTCCGGCAGCGTTGTGTTCGATACATATCCGGATAAAAAATCTGCCCTGCAGGAATCCCTCAAAAAGATGCCCCTTGGAGTCGTGGGAGAGCTGAACGGCAGCGCCCGGGGAGTCTCCATCGACCGGGAATTTATGGAAGACCTGGGTCTGCGGGTCCGCCTTTATAACAGCAGACCCGGGGAAATCCTTCATGCCATCCTGCCGGAGGGAGAATCCCTCGAGCCATGCAGCATGCTCCTGCAGGAATCCTGGCGGGAGGATCCCGCCTTTCTGCTGGGGTATGTTCCCGACAACGACGGTGATCGTGGGAATATTGTCTACATCGATCCCGATGGTGGACGCGGCCATATCCTGCAGGCCCAGGAGGTCTTTGCCCTTACCTGTCTTTCCGAGCTGGCCTGCGCCAGAATGTTCGGAAAAGGCGGGAATACGCCGCAGGCTGTGGTGGTAAACGGTCCCAGCTCGCTCCGTATCAATGAGATAGCGGAATCCTTCGGGGCGAAACTTTTCCGGGCGGAAGTCGGTGAAGCGAATGTGGTTTCCCTGGCACGGCGGCTCAGGAATGAAGGATTTACTGTTCGCATACTGGGGGAAGGCTCCAACGGCGGAACCATAACCCATCCCTCTGCCGTGAGGGATCCCCTTAACACCATCATGGCTCTGGTAAAACTCCTCCGTCTACAGGATGCCGATGGGAAAACCCCCGGGCACCTCTGGTTTGAGCTGCGGGGAGATACTCCTCCTGTTTCCGGTTCCCTGGCCCTGTCTCATATTCTGGAATCTCTGCCGAAATATCAGACCACCCCCACCGGAGAAGCCCGGGCAAAATACCGGGTGCCCGCAGGGAGTCATAACCTGCTGAAGAGCCGTTACGAGTCGGTTTTTACCGAAAGGTGGGGAGCACGACCGGACATCCTGAACTCCCTGGGAATCAGCGCGTACCGCTTCGTCAATTACGAAGGAACAGAGCGCAGGGAAGGACCGGGAAACAGAAGTGGAGAGGGCCGCGGAGGCTTCAGCGTTGAATTCCTGAACGATAAGGGTCAGGCAAAAGCCTTTGTATGGATGCGCGGCTCGGGTACAGAGCCGGTTTTCAGGCTCATGGCCGATGTTCCCGGGGACAGAGAGGATACTGAAGTCACCCTCCTTGAGTGGCACCGGGGAATCCTCGACGCGGCCATAGAATCCGGCGCTTAGGCAATCCCGATTGCCCGCCGTAGACGGGATATGGTACCGGCTGCGATCTCCCTCGCTTTTTCTGCTCCCCGGGCGAGGATAGCGTCAATCTGATCGGTATTATTGATGTACTCTTCGTAGCGTTCACGGTAAGGAGCGATTTCCCTTTCCATGCACTCATACAGGGCCTGTTTGGCCTCTCCCCAGCCCATGCCTCCGGCGAGGTAGCGTTGACGCAGGGCGTCCTGCTCCTGTTCAGTGGCAAAAAGCCGGTAGAGATTAAAAACATTGCAGTTTTCAGGGTTCTTCGGCTCTTCTATTCCCTGGGAGTTGGTAACAATCTTCATAATCAGCTTGCGCAGCTGTTTTGAGGGAAGAAAAAGAGGAATGGTATTGTTGTAGCTTTTACTCATTTTTCTTCCGTCCATTCCGGGAATTATCTGGGTCAACTCGTTGATAAGGGGTTCGGGAACGGTAAGCAGTTCTTCCCGGTAATTCCTGTTTATGGCCTGGGCAATATCTGCGGTCATCTCTATGTGCTGTTTCTGGTCCCTGCCAACGGGAACGACGTTGGAGTTGAAAAGAAGGATATCCGCTGCCATCAGTACGGGATAAGTATAGAGCCCCATGTTGATTCCGTTGTCCGGGTCTTTCCCGGCGGAACGGTTTTCTTCGCTCACTGCCTTGTAGGCATGGGCCCGGTTCATGAGCCCCTTGGGGGTAAAGGCCATGAGGATTGTCGTCAATTCAAAGGTTTCCGGTACCGCTGACTGCTTGTAGACCAGGGATTTTTCGGGATCCAGGCCGCAGGCCAGCCACGTCGCGGCAACCTGATGAGTCTGTTCCTTGAGCCGCTGCGGATCGCGTTCGCTGTTCAGGGCATGATAATCGGCAATAAAAAAACGGGTTTCGTAATCTCTGGCAAGTTCCAGTGCCGGCTTTATTGCACCAAAGTAGTTTCCAATGTGGGGTGTTCCTGTCGGCTTTATACCGGTTAAAGCAATTCGTTTCTCCATACCGGCACACTATACCCGGGTCACCCCCTTTTCTCAAGTACCTGTTTTTGATTCCGGGCTGCCAAGCATCACCTGCGAGGTGTTCGGCGGATTGTGACTGTCCTGACCGGAACCCATCAAAATGGCTATGGGACGCAGGGCCGGTATGTTCTCGCAGACTATCTTGATTATCGCCATAATGGGGACGGCCAGAAACATTCCCACCACACCCCAGAGCCAGCCCCAGACCAGCAGGCTGACCAGGATAAGAAAGGGGCTGAGGTTGAGCCGCCGCCCCTGAAGGCGCGGATCCAGAATATTTCCAAGGGCGACCTGGGTAGCAATTACCGACAGAGAGACGGCCAGAATAGGCTCCATTTCGGGATAAAACTGAATGAACGACATGATTATTATAATGATAACGATAAATGCGGAGCCGATATTGGGAATAAAATTGAGAAAAAAAGCCAGAGCGCCCCAGATAATCGGAAAATCCAGCCCAATCAGCATCAGGCTCAGATAAATCAGCATACCCGTTGCGAGGCTGATGATGAATTTTATCGACAGATAACGCCCGATCTGATCGTTGATATGCTTCATGATCAGGTATATCCGGTCTGACATGGATATATGAAAGGCCTTGCGAACCTTGACCTGAAAGCGGTTCTGTTCCAGGAGAAGGAATATCAGGAAGAGGGTAATCATTATAAGATTTCCAACCAGTTCCATCAGCGATCCGGATAAAGAGAGAAGAGAGTTCTGCAGGGTCCTTCCCCAGTTTATGTCCGCAATAACCGTCGGGCTCACATTGAAGCGTTCGAAAAGCTCCTTCGATATCTCCATTAGAAGCGAGGTAAACCGGGCCTGGTATTTTGGGAGCTGTACCACAAAGGACTTTATTGAAGCATAGATAAATAAACCGAAAAGATAGAAAAAACCGAAGAATATGACGATGACAACTGTTATGGAAATGATTCGCGGAATACGAAGCTTTTCCATGAAGGACAGCAGTGGCGTGAAAACGAAAAAGAGAATAATCGCTATTGCCAGGGGAACCATTGCGGCCTGGGCGAATTTAAGCACTGCTCCAACAATAATAACTGTCAGTATCCCCAGACAGACAGCTGTCACTTTTTCTGCACTCATGGAAAAAGTATAACAGATCATAATCTTAATTTCGAGTACTTGTCCCCGGGGACGAAAACCTGTAGTTTCACTGGTACAGCAGTATAATGGAGTTGTATATATGAGTATTCGTGAAAAAGCCGCTTTTATCGCAGAGAACGCAGCTGTTACCGGGGATGTCACCATGGGAAAGGATGCATCAGTCTGGTACGGAGCATCAGTCCGGGGAGATTATGCTCCTATAGTCATTGGGGATTCCTCCAACATACAGGATAATGCCAGTGTTCACGTAGATCATGACGCCCCCGTCAAGATCGGCAAAGGGGTTACCATCGGCCACAACGCTGTTATTCACGGCTGCACCGTGGAGGATGACTGTCTTATAGGCATGGGTGCAATCATTCTGAACCGGGCTGTAATCGGTAAGGGTGCCATCATCGGGGCCGGCGCTCTGGTAACCGAAGGCAAGGTAATACCCCCGGGATCCCTGGCGGTGGGCTCCCCCGCCAAGGTCATGAGAAAGGTCTCCGACGAAGAGTTGAAGCGTGTTCGTCAGAACGCCTCATCCTATGTTGAGATGGCCCGGAGGCATAACGCGGGAGAGTTCTAGGAACTTCCCGCACTCCTTTTTTCCCAGCGCTCCATGCCCCTGCGCACTGCATCGATCAGATAGGGCCTCATCTGCGAGGCCTTTACAATATGATCGATGGATCCGACCTCCCGGGCCCGTTCAACGCTGTGTATACCGTCAAACTCTGCCCCCAGAGCTGTCTGGTATTCGTTATATACCGTCTGATACAGGTTATCAAACTCCTTGTAACCCCATTCACCGGATTTCAAACGTTCCCGGGCTTCCATGACCCGCGTATCATCTTCGGTGCGCTTTCTGACGGTTTTCGGAAATACCACCGCAGCAGCCGGGGCCCCTCCGATTACCGATGCGAAGGAGCCTTCAAGAGCTGCGACCTCGAGTTCCGGGTTCAGCCTCTTGGAGAAGACTACATAGGCCCCGCCGTGATAGCGGGCGGTGACCAGAAAAACAAGGGGGCCTCTGAAGTTTACAACTGCCCTTCCTATCTCAGCTCCATATTCGAGCTGGAGTCTGCGCAGCGATTCCGGTGATCCGTCGAATCCCGAGAGATTCGCAATGATGACAGCCGGTACCCTTCCGGAGAAGGCATTCAGCCCCCGGGCCAGCTTTTTTGAAGACTGGGGATAGAGGGTCCCTCCGCTCCAGGTATCCGGACCGTCGGAAGGCAGGGCACCGATACGGGGAAAGCTGCGGCTTTCGATACCGATCATACCCACAGACAAACCGCCGAGACGGGTCTCCCAGACCAGAGAGGTATCCCCGTCTTCGAGCCCTCTCCATCGCTCGAGGATTTCCGCGTCCTGGTCCACAAGGGCACGCATAACCTGGCGCATGTCGAAGGGCTTTTTTCTGTCGGGATTCAAATCCATGCTGAAGATATCTCCGATGCTGGTGAATCCCTGACCAAGACTGTCCCGATAGGGCACGGTGGTTACATCCCGCTCATCGGGGTCGGAGCATTCCACAGGTTCAGGAAAAGAGCTGCCAGGCTTAACATAGCAGGTACGATAATGCTGAAAGAGTACGCCGTAGGCCTCGGCAACGGAAGCGACCCGTATCTGGGCCTGGCCGTTGGGGACCATGATTTTCTCTGCACCGCCGATATCCACATTTGTTTCCCCCGACACGCTGCCGGAGAAGTCCAGGGCCCGTTTCCCGGTAAGAAGCATGGAAGCCTCATCGGTCATGATCAGAAGTCCCCGGGTATGCATCAGCATGGTGGCTTCGGCATTCCAGTAGGACTGGGCGCCCACATTTATAGACTGGACGATTATATTTATTTCGCCCCCGGCCTGGGTGAATTCTATTATCCTTTTCAGGGTTGCAGCGGTCCAGTCCAGGTTTTCGGTACCCGAATCCATGGTGATTCTGGCTCCGGAGGATACCGGAACCCATTCCACGGGAATTGAATCCTCTTCGGCCATATCGATGGCGCATATAATCCTGCGGCATTCCTCTTCCGCCAGGCTGCCGAGATCTCCGGTGGGATCCGAGAGAATCAGCATGCGATGAAAAACCGTTCCGCTCACAGGATCGGTATTGCTGATCCTGCCGAATATTATATTGCTGCCGTTGTTTCCGGGTTCACGTCCCTTTACCGAAACAGCCCTGCCGGACCCGTCTGCGGCGACCTCGATATCGAATTCTTCAAACTCACCTCGTGGCAAACCCTCATGCAGGGGAAATCCGGCGTGGGTAATCATCTTTATGAGTTCGTAGGGATAAATCTCGTTACGCTGACGCGCCCGGACCACCTTGAGGGCATAACTGTCCAGGGTCGTCAGGGGCACCGATGAGGGGCGCCGGCTGCGCAGGGTAAACTGGTCCGCCGTAAGATTGTGGAAGATCAGTTCATGTTCACGGATGGTTTCTTCCCTCCATCGTTTGCGTCGTGAATAGACGACCATCTTTTCCAGGCCAAGACCGATGGTTCTGGGAACCAGGTTGTAACCGAAATCCCGGAGCTGCATCAGGCGCAGTCCCAGAAGAGATCTGTTGTAGATGATAATCCGGTTCCACTGAAGCCTGAAACGGTAGTTCTGCTGGGCGGCGCGTATGCCGGAAACCGCCTCGTTGAAGACCCGCTCAAATCGAAGCATCCTGGTAAGGTCCTGCCGCGAGGAGAGTTCGGGATCCGTCTCGGAGGTTGAAGCAAGGGCGAAAAGGCGCATGTCCTTTTCGTTCTCCTTTGCCCGGCCTTCCAGAACAGTGACATTTTCGCTGCGCAGTATCAGTTTGAGATGAAAATTCTTCAGTCTTTCCACCCGGAGCTCCCGATATTCCAGGGGCGAAAAGGTGAACGCACCGTCGTTGATACTCCATTTTCCGGTATCACCATACTGGTAGGTAGTAAACTGCGGTTCATCCTGCTCCGGGTAGACTCCCAGAGCGCAGAATTTACAGGGAAAAGGGGCAAGAGAATCGATATAATCCCCGGGGCTGCCCTGCCCCGAAATAAGTATCGTGACTTCAACTGATTCACAGTCCGGGAAATTCCGGACTATGCCTGGTATTCTCTCAAGAGCCTCGGGAGAAAAGGCAGCAAAAAGAAGTCCGCCCTTCCGGTCCTTTTCATTCTCCTCATCCTCAGTGAAATCGATCCTGGCCCGGAAAAGATCCTTCCCATCAGAGGATGTCTTGAGAGAATGAATTTTCCTGTCCCGGTTAAAATACCGGGCCGCCAGCTCCGAGAGAAGTTCCGAACTCCCTGTTCGGGTCGATTTTATTATACGCATCATGTCCGTCATGGCCGAAGGCGGAAGGTCCATAAAGGACTGCGTACACTCATCGAAACTTCCTGAATTGCCGCTGCAGCTCTCCGAAACCAGGGATTCAACGAATTTGCGCTGTCTTCCCCGCTGTTCCTGGAGTTGCTGCTGGTCGATCAGAACATAGCGCGCATGCAGGGCGGCGTCCGCCAGTTTGGGAGATCCAAGGTTACTCAGACGTACAATCTCGTTCACCAGAAGGGGAAAACCCTCTCCCAGCATTTCTGCTGCGGACCGTTCTTCCAGAAGCTGCAGCAAATCCCGCAGGATCTGACCTTTCAGGGCTGAAGCCGCATGGGAACGGTAAAAATGGTACAGAAGTCTGTCGATTTCATCACTGACTCCTGCATCGCGATATGCCGCCAGGGCACGGTCTATGGACTGGATAAATCCTTGAGGAAGCCCCTTTTCACGGTCTTTCCTGCGCAGAGCATAGTGGGTCAGGAGTTCAGTATAGGTGTGCGGCCTGCTGCCGCTCTCATCTTCAATGCTTCGGTTTGAAAAGAGAAGCTCCAGAGCGCAGAATGCCTCCATGCTGCGCAATACCAGCCGGGTAAAAGCATCGGTACGGTCAGGGTTCTGGGTAATAAAGGCCTCGATCCGGTTAACAAGATCGGAAGAATCCTCCCCTGCATCAAAGCCGAGAAAAATTGCCTGGACTTCATTGGCAATGCGTTCCCAACGCTCCTGGAGCCCGGGTTCAATATGGGGAAAATCGATTTTAACCGCAGCCGGCTCTTTCGTATCAGTATTGTCCCCGGCCTCCTCCAGCCGGATAAGGGACTGTCCTGCCGCCACCTGGGTTCCGGGGTTCGCAAGAATCTCAGCGACCTGACCATCCGCAGGCGATTCAATGAGCATCTCCATCTTCATGGCTTCAAGAACCATAAGGACGCTGCCTTTTCTGACCTCCTCGCCGGCCTTCACGGGAACAGAAAGCACAATAGCCGGGGATGGGGATTTGACGAAGCCCCTGGACTCCTGCTCAAGAAGAAAGGGTGTTCCGTTGATTTCACACTGAAGGGAATCTCCCCTGGGGACAAGGATAAAGCGGTAACGCTGGCCGTTAAACTCCAGGACGCCCTCATGGTCAGTGCTGCGATACCTGCATATTACGAAGGCATCGTCCACTATTACGTGAAAGCTGTCTCCGCCTGTATGCAGCACCTTTGCACAATAGGCTGCGCCTTCAATGGAAAGATTGACCTCCTGCCCGTCCCGGCCCGGAAGGGTTCTCGGTTTTCCCAGACTGGCTAATTCATTGATAAAATTAACCTTCTCTTCCGCTGAGCGCGACAATGCAATGGTAATCGCCCCGGTCACAAGGGCCGCCCGGAATGTTTCGTCCGGTGCGCGGCGGATTCCCTTTTTGAGGAGCTCTCCCACGTAGGCGGTGGAAACCCCGCCCGCCTTTACCTCAGGCTGATCCAGAAGCTGCCGCAGGAACGCACGGTTGGTTGTTCCGTTTTCAATGCGGATAGTACACTCGTCAAGGGCCCTTTTCAGCCGGGAGGCCGCCTCGTCCCGGTCCCGTCCCCGGGCTATGATCTTGGCGACCATGGAATCGAACTCCGGGGGAATCTCCGCACCGCTCTCTATTCCCGAATCGACCCTGATGCCGGGACCTGCGGGGGGCCGGAAAAGGTCCACCCGGCCCGGGGCGGGGGAAAATTCCATTCCCGGATCTTCGGCATTGAGGCGGGCCTCCATTACATGACCCCGGGGTGCCGCGAAACTCACGTCCACTTTTCTCCCGAAGGCCACCTCTATCTGTCCGGTTACAAGATCGATCCCGTAGAGTTCTTCCGTAATCGGATGTTCGACCTGAAGCCGGGTATTGACTTCCATAAAATAGAAGCGTCGGGAATCCAGATCGAACAGGTATTCCACGGTACCCGCGCCCTCGTAGGAGGCAGCCTTGATGAGCCGTGCCGCGGAGGCCTCCATCTCCTCGATGGTCTCCGGCGGCAGTCCCGCTGGAGGGGTCTCCTCTATTATCTTCTGGTTCCGGCGCTGCAGGGAACAGTCCCTTACGCCGAAGGTATTTACCGTACCATGACGATCCGCCAGGACCTGAACCTCCAGGTGCCTTCCCCGCCGGACAAGGTGTTCGATAAAGACAGTCCGGGTACCCGTAACCCGCAGAGTCTCTTCCACGGCGGAGTTATACTGGGATTCCAGCTCCTCGGGACGCAGAACAAAACGTATTCCCCGTCCGCCTCCGGCATTGGAAGCCTTGACGATAACAGGATACCCGATCTTCTCTGATACTTTTCGGGCTTCTTCGATATTCGATACCGGACCGCGGCTCCAGGGAAGAATGGGAACATCCGCTTTTTCCGCCAGATCCTTCGCCGCTATCTTGTCTCCCAGCAGGGCCATGGCTCTGCTGTTGGGACCGAGAAAGGTATAACCTTCCTTTTCGACCGCCTCGGCAAAAACCGAGTCCTCCGACACAAAACCCCATCCGACCCACAGGGCGTCGCAGCCGCCCGCCTTGAGAGCCTCGAGGATAAGGGCATGGTCAAGATAGGGAGAACTTGCCGTACCGGGATACCCCGGAAGGTCTTCGAAACAGACCCGGTAATCGGCATTCTTGACAAAGGGTGCCTGTTCCTCCCGGGCCGTATAGATAGCCAGAGTCCTGAGTTCTGTTTCAAAACGGGAGTTATATTCACTGACTCCCCGAATAAAACGCAAAGCAGCTTCGCCGCGGTTTACGATTCCAATCCGTGAATGTTTGTGTAATACTGGTGTTGCAGTTTGGGGTGCCAAAGGGTCGCCTCCTCATGCAGTTTTTGTCGGCCGGTGGCCGCCTTAAAGTCAAGGGAGTATACTCATTCTACACCTGCGCGTCGAGGGCCGGCAACACACTTATGGAATGTTTTTCGGCCGATGGCTGATATTTTCTGGATATATTGGACATTCAGGACACTGATAGCCCTGGTACGCCTTGACTTTGTTCGGGGATAGTGAGTAAACACTGTATTCAGTCGGCCAATGACCGATATCAGGAGGATTGATGAACGCGACCATCCGGTCGGCAGGTGCATACCTGCCGCCTAAACGAGTAAGCAACCAGGATCTGGCACAGATTATAGACACCTCCGATGAATGGATACGCAGTCATACCGGAATCGGTTCCCGTCATCTGGCAGAGAGTGAGACAACTTCCGAAATGGCAACAGAGGCGGCCCGGGAGGCTCTTTCCAGATGCGGTATTTCTGCAGAGGAACTGGATATGATAATAGTGGCCACCAGCACACCGGATTACATCGGATTCCCCGCCACGGCCAGTATTGTACAGAATAACATCGGTGCCCTGCGCAGCGGGGCCTTCGACCTTGCTGCAGCGTGTACGGGTTTTGTCTATGCCATGGAGTGCGGCAGAGGGCTCATTTCTTCCGGTGTGGCCCGAAACGTTCTTGTCATCGGCGCTGAAAAACTATCCAGTCTGGTAAACTGGAAGGACCGCTCAACCTGCGTTCTGTTCGGAGACGGAGCCGGTGCGGTAGTGCTGAGCGCCTGTGACGACGACAGGGGATTCCTGGCATCCCGTATGCGTTCCGACGGAAGCGGAGCCGACGCCCTTATCGTACGGGCGGGGGGGATAAAAAATCCCATACGAGGTCAGAATATTCCGGAGGAGGATCTCTATATCGCCATGGACGGACGCAGGGTTTACAACTTTGCCGTTCAGGTCAATACGGAGCTCTTTGAGGTCCTCCCCGCCGAGGCGGGAATCTCCATTGACGAGATAAAATACATAGTCCCCCATCAGGCCAACGTACGAATTATCAAGGCCGCAG
This sequence comes from Marispirochaeta aestuarii, assembly GCF_002087085.1. Classification (NCBI taxonomy): domain Bacteria; kingdom Pseudomonadati; phylum Spirochaetota; class Spirochaetia; order Spirochaetales; family Spirochaetaceae; genus Marispirochaeta; species Marispirochaeta aestuarii. The sequence continues at coordinate 198,321 of NZ_MWQY01000005.1, forward strand.
CAAAGCGAGCCGGGATTCCCATGGAAAAGTTTTACCTTAACATAGAGGAATACGCAAACACCTCGGCCGCTTCCATTCCTATTGCGCTCAACGATTTATGGAAGGATGGGAGACTGAATCCCGGGGATGTCATCATGACTCTGGGCTTCGGCTCCGGTCTCACCTACGGCGGCCAGCTGATTCGGCTGTAAAGCGTGGGGTGTCATTTCTGTCGGTCCTTGACCGACAAAATCAGTGCGTGGTAAGGTCTCACACAATGAAATCAGATATAAAGAGGAACTGTTTCTTATTTCCCGGTCAGGGCGCTCAATTCCCCGGCATGGGCAAGGATTTATGGGAAACCTCTTCAGTGGTAAAAAAGCTCTTTGCAGAGGCTTCGGAATGGACGGAAACGGACATTCCAAAACTGCTCTTTGAATCGGGAGAGGATGAACTCAAGAGGACTGAAAACACCCAGATAGCCATCACAGCGGTAAATCTGGCATCCCTGATCATGCTGAAGGACGAGGGAATCACTCCGGATGCCGTCGCGGGTTTCAGTCTCGGAGAGTTCTCCGCCCTGGCTGCAGCGGAGGTACTGAACTTTGAAGAGCTTTTTCCCCTGGTAAAAAAACGGGGGGAGATAATGGCTGCAGCTGCGGAACGACTCTCCGCCGGAGAAAACGGCCCGGGCATGGCCGCTGTCATGGGTCTGGCTCCGGAAGCTGTGCAGGAACTCTGTGAAAAATCGGGTCTTGAACTCTACGCGGCCAATTTCAACAGTCCCGAGCAGACTGTCGTTGGCGGGACCCACGAGGCTCTGCTGAAAGGTAAAGAGTACTTCAGCACCAGGGGTGCCAGACGCTGGATTCCTTTGAAGGTATCAGCCCCCTTTCATACCCCCCTCATGGAGGAGGCACGGCAGGAGTTCGCAGAACATGTGCGGAAGCTTGTATTCAGGGATCCGAAAATTACCCTGATCTCGAATGTCTCGGGAAAAACAGTCTCCAGCGGCACGGAGGCGCAGGAACTGTGCCTTGCCCAGGTAATATCCCCGGTTCGCTGGACGACGGAAGAGGAGACAATCCTCACATTAAAAACGGATATCTGCATCGAAGCAGGCCCGGGGAAGGTTCTTTCCGGGCTCTGGAAAAAGACAGGAAGTGAAGTTCCCTGCCTCAATGCGGGGACCCTTGAAGAAATCGAAAACATCAGGAAGAGTTACAGTTCATAGGAGGACACAATGTTACTGGAAGGAAAAAAAGCCCTGGTCACCGGCGGGGCCCAGGGAATAGGAAAAGAGATTGTCATGAAGTTTCTGGCCGAAGGAGCATCGGTACACTACTGCGACCTTGCGGAAGGTCCGTTCAAGGCGGAAATGGATGCAGCAGCCAAAGGCGATGCAACGGTTACATTTCACAAGGCCAATATTACCGATGAGAACGAGGTCAAGGCCCTGATAAAGGAGATTACCGCCGACGGCAAGCTCGATATACTCGTCAATAATGCCGGAATTACCCGGGACGGAATGGTATTCCGCATGTCCCTTGACCAGTGGGAGTCTGTACTCAAGGTAAACCTTACCGGTGCCTTTCTGGTAGCCAGAGAAGTATCCGCCTTTATGGCCATGAAGCAGAAATCCGGCAGCATTATCAATATGGCTTCGGTGGTCGGCCAGATGGGCAATGCCGGGCAGACCAACTACTCCGCTTCCAAGGCAGGGCTGATCGGTTTTACCAAGAGCCTGGCAAAAGAGACGGCAAAACGGAATGTCCGGGTCAATGCCGTAGCCCCGGGCTTTATTGAAACAGCCATGACCGACAAGCTGACCGAGGATGTCAAGGCAGACTATGCCCGGGCTATTCCCCTGGGAAGAATGGGAAGCCCCGAAGACATCGCCAACACCGTTCTCTACCTGGCCAGTGACCTGTCGTCCTATATAACCGGCCAGGTTATCAGGGTCGACGGCGGCCTTGTAATGTAGAGATACAGATAAAGACGAAGGGAGATAGATATGGAACGCCGACGAGTCGTCGTGACCGGCATGGGGACGGTAAACGCCCTTGCCCATGACATAGAAAACACCTGGCAGGCAATCAAGGCCGGGAAAAGCGGGATTGCACCCATAAGCCTGTTTGACACCACCGATTTTGCCTGTACCGTAGCCGGCGAAGTCAAAAACTTCGACCCGAGTCTCTGGATGGATAAAAAGGAGGCTCGAAAACTTGCCCGTTTCAGTCAGTTTGCCATGGCCGCGGCGGCCCAGGCGCTGGAAGACTCGGGACTGGATAAAGGCTGCGGCGATCCCGAACGGGTCGGCGTTATCCTCGGGAACGGTATCGGGGGATACGAGGTAACCGAAGAGGGAGTACGAAACCTGGCGGAACGGGGTCCCAAGGGGGTCGCACCCATGACTATCCCCAAGCTTATCAGTAACGAGGGGCCCGCAAACGTCGCTATCAAGTACGGATTTTACGGCCCCTGTTACTGCGTGGTTACCGCCTGTGCCTCCGCTACCGATGCCATCGGCGCGGCGCTGAACTCCATCAGGATCGGGCAGAGCGATGTGGTGGTTACCGGAGGCATGGAAGCAGCTATAACCCCCTTCGGAATCGCCGGATTCCTGCGCCTGACGGCCCTTTCCACCAAATACAATGATACTCCCACCGCCGCCAGCCGGCCCTTCGACAGGGACCGGGACGGTTTTGTAATGGGAGAAGGTGCGGGGATTCTCGTTCTCGAAGAGCTCGAACACGCCCTCAAACGGGGAGCTCCCATATATGCGGAAGTGGCGGGTTACGGTATCAGCTGTGATGCCTTCCATCTGACAAGTCCCGATGCAACTGGAGAAGGTCCCGCCCGCTCCATGCGACTGGCCCTCCAGGACGCGGGTATGGAACCGTCTCAGATCGATTACCTCAATGCCCATGGCACATCCACACCGACCAACGATCCCCTGGAAACCATGGCAATAAAAAAGGCCTTTGGGGATCATGCGTATAAAATGCCGATCTCCTCAACCAAATCCATGACGGCCCATATGATCGGCGGTGCAGGAGGCATGGAGGCCATTCTGAGCATTCTTGCCATGAAGAACGGTTTTATTCCTCCCACCATCAATCTTGAGAATCCCGATGAAGCCTGCGATCTGGACTATGTTCCCAATACAGGGCGAAAAGCCGAGCTGAAAGCCGTCATGTCTGACAATCTTGGTTTCGGCGGACACAACGGAACAGTAATTTTTAGAAAATACGAGGAGTAAACTATGAAAGATATACAAGAACTGCTGCCCCACAGAAAGCCCTTCCTGTTCGTGGATGAACTTTTGGAAGTCTCGGAGGAAAAGATAATCGGAAAGCGTACTTATACGCCGGAGGAGTTCTTTTTCCCCGGTCATTTTCCCGAGTATCCGGTTGTTCCCGGGGTGATCCTGGTGGAGACCATGGCCCAGTGCGGCGGTGCGGGGGTTCGTCAGCTCGGCAGCCTGGGAGACGATACCCTCTTTTTTCTTGCCGCCATCGAAAAGGCCAAGTTTCGCCGGCAGGTCCGCCCCAACGAGACTATCCGGATGGAGATAAGCAACGACCGAATCTCTGCAAGAATGATCAAACAGAGCGGCAAGTGCTATGTCGATGACGAACTGGCCTGTGAGGCTTCATGGCTTTGCCTGGTGGGGGATAAAGCATGATAATTACCCCCAAAATTCGCAACAATATCTGCATGAATGCCCATCCGGTGGGCTGCGAACGGGAGACCCTGAACCAGATCGAATATGTCAGGAATAAAGGGAAATTCGCAGGGCCAAAGACTGCTCTTGTTGTGGGCTCCTCGACGGGCTACGGTCTGGCCTCAAGAATTTCCCTGGCCTTTGGCGCCGGTGCAGACACCATCGGCGTCTTTTTCGAAAAAGAGGGCAGCGACAAACGTCCCGGAACTCCCGGTTACTACAACAACAGGGCCCTCGAGAAGGCCGCCCGGGAAGCAGGGCTCAAGGCGGACAGCGTAAACGGCGACGCCTTTTCCCACGGGGTAAAAAAACAGGTTATCGATCTTATTAAAGAAAAATACGGAAGCATTGACCTGGTGATCTACAGCCTCGCCTCCCCCGTGAGGGTGGATCCTGATACGGGCGAGATGTATCGGTCCGTGCTGAAACCCCTCAAGGGGACATATACAGCCAAATCCGTCAATGCCATGACTGGTGAGGTAAGCGAAGCCTCCATCGAACCTGCCAATCAGGAGGAACTTGAGGCTACCGTAAAGGTGATGGGAGGAGAAGACTGGCAGCTCTGGATACGGGCACTCAAGGATGCCGGTGTTCTCTCCGAAGGTGCCATGAGCGTAGCCTACTCCTATATCGGTCCTGAGGTCACCTATGCCGTATACCGGGAGGGAACCATCGGCAAGGCAAAGGAGCACCTGGAAAGGAGCGCATCGGAAATCAGTAAAATTCTTGATCCGCTGAAAGGGAAAGCCTTCGTTTCCGTGAACAAGGCCCTGGTTACCCGGGCAAGCGCAGTCATCCCCGTGGTCCCCCTCTACATGTCCATCCTCTACAAGGTCATGAAAAACAAGGGGATTCACGAAGGATGCATTGAACAGATGTACCGTCTGTTTACACAGCGGCTCTATACACAGGGGGAAATCCCCGTGGACGATGAGGGCCGTATCCGGGTAGACGACTGGGAGATGCGACCGGATGTACAGGAGGAGATCACGAAACTCTGGGAACAGGTCGATTCCGGCAACATCGAAGAGATCGGCGACATGGACGGTTACAGGGAAGATTTTCTGCGCCTGAACGGTTTCAACGTACCCGGTGTCGACTATGATGCCGAAGTAAACGATTTTTGACACTTCTGTAATCAGCAAGCCCGGTTTTATGCCGGGCTTTATTATAGGTGCCTAGAGATATCTCTCCCGAATCCGTTTTGCCCAGTATATAAAGGGTGTATCCGCTACCGCCACCAGCCACTTGAAAAGATACGTGGTAATAAGAATGTCGATGAGAACACGTACCTCGTAGATACCCCAGAAAGCGATCAGGACAAAAATAACTGAGTCTATTAACTGACTCACCATGGTACTCAGATTGTTGCGGATCCAGATATGCCTGTCTTCGGGAAATCGGCTGCGCCAGAAACTGTAGGCCCATACATCGTGGCGCTGAGAAAGAATATATGCCACGAGACTGGCTCCCGCCACCCGGGGCATAACGAGAAATATCGTTGCCAGCGCTCCCTGGGCAAAATCGGAGGGTGCCGGTATGAACCAGAGGGCGATATTCATGAAAAGGGTCATAACAAGAACAGCGAAGAACCCTACCCACACAGCCTTTTTTGCCTCCTCTTTTCCATGATTCTCCGAAAGAATATCGGTAACCAGAAAGGATGTGGCATAGACAATATTGCCCAGGGTTGCCGCAAGGCCAAAGATATGTACGGTTTTGAGGACCTGTATGTTCGCAATAATTACAGAGATCGGAATCCAGACAAAAAGTCCGGTTTTTCCCATTATGCGATATAATGCGATGATCGTAAAAAAATTGATAAACAGAAACGCCACCCACAGGGCTTCGTTCTGAAAAGGAAAAACCAGGTCTGCCATCTGCCCTCCGTAAAATCGGATAGTTTAGCAAACTACCGGATGGGTAAGTTTTTTTCAAGTACCCCGAAACAGGAACCGCGATATATCAGCGGGAAGACTCTCGGGAAATCCGTATGGGCAGAGCTTCGATGAGTCCCGGCAGATAATCCTGTTCTTCTGCAAGTTTCTGAAAGAGCTTTTTGATAGTGCGCTCATGGGCCTGGCTGATGGTGAGACCACCGTCCTTCATATCCGCGCTCTGGTAGGTATGCAGTATCTGCCCCTGATACTCAACCTGGATTATCAGCCGCGCCTGGGAGATCTCCAGAGTGTTGTCCCGGTATCGGGGAAAATCCTCCAGTAGCAGTTTGCAGCGAAGGGTATATTCGGTATCGCTTTGTTCATCCGCCAGGGAAAAGGGCAGTCCTGATGTAAAAAAGAGTGCGGAAGCCATCTCAGGTATTCCCCTTGCAGTAATATCAGCATCATACTCCATTACAAAACGGAGAGGCAGAGGCAGAACATGAACCGCTATCTCCGTCTGTACGGAGGGGAGATTCAGGTAATAATCGCTTCGATCTATCCCCAGGGCTTCAAGCTGAAGATCAACTGATATACTCCCGCGTCCCAGGGGTATCCTGGATAAATCAATCTGAAATTCATACAGCCCCTCCTCGCGGGTAGTACCGCTTTTCAGGACTTCGTCACCCAGGCTGACAAGCAGGGGAATACTTCCGGAGGGAATATCCCCCTGGACTCTGGCAGCGGCTTCCGCTGTCTCCCCGGCACGTCCCGCGAGGCTGTCGGGCTGAACGGTAATACTGAGAAGACTGAGAATATTCGCCGTCTTTCTTTCAATCAGGTCCAGAAGATTTCCCCGGGTGTCGCCAAGTTCTCCTGCCAGGCCTGCGAAATACGGTGAATCCAGGAGCAATTCGTGGCCCTTCTGAAGCAGTGAGAGGGCTTCGGACGCAGTGAGGTCCTCTTCGGTATAAACGGGAACGAGCAGCTCTTCGATTCTTCGGGCCAGCTCCTTCTTTTGCTTCTCCAGTTGATCCCTGGAAATCCTCATATAGATCCAGTAGCCCTGCCGGAGGGAATAGTAACTGTCCACAACCTCGGCCCCCTCAAGGGTCTGATAAACCCTCTCTTCGATTCTGCGTTTGAAGGACTGAAAATGATCCCCCTCCGCGGATTCGGATATCTCGGTTGCAGTTTCTGCGATTATTGAGGTTGAAATGGAAGCGGCCAGATTGCTCAGGGCGTCCTGACGGGCCTTCGCCGCAGCTACCGACTGGACGGGATCATCGGATGAGCCGATACCTATATAGTATTTATCTTCCGAGGGGTGACGCTCAATCCATTTCGGCTGTTCCGGAGCGCTGAGACAGGAGAACATAATGAACAGCACTGAAGTATACACGCATGCCCTGAAGATTGATTTTTTTCCCGTCATTCCATACCTCTGAGTTTTTGGACCATCGATTTATCTCCGCGGCAGCACAGCAAGGGAATAAAAATAGGAACCCTCCGGACTCCGCCAGCGGGATACAATCCGGAAACCTTTTACTGTGGCACTTGAATACTGATATACATCCTCCTGAAAGGATGAACCCCTGCCTTCCGTTGATCTCACATCATAGCTGGCTTCAACTCCTGCTGCCAGCTGCAGCAGTATTTCAGCCAGGGCCGCCTTGTCGGCTTCAGCGATGGAATCGGCAAAACGAAGCCTGGGACGGGATATGCCGAGCCCCAGGTAATACCCTTCAATCTCCGGTACCCGGCCGATCCACCCGGGTTCGCTGATACCCGACAGTATATCTATGTCCGGATATTCTTCAGGGGATGCGACAGCGGTCAGGGACGGAAATCGCACCAGCGCGTAGCTCCCGGTTTCGTCCTGATGCAGTGTGCGTACTTCAGCCTCCTCCACAAAGAGCGGGACGAGATCCTGATTGTAATACAATCGAAGGTCCTCCGCGTATCCTGTACCTTCGCGAAAAGTTCCCCGAAAGGATGAGACCTGAGCGGCGATACCCGCATACCGTGCGGCCTGATCAGCGGCATTTCTGATACACTGCCTGAGTTCCTCTGTGCGGGAAACCCTGGGGAAGGATGTACCCAGAAACAGAGGCCTCTCCCTGGCATTTTCCGGAAGCCATACCCACCAGGGTAAGCGGACAGGCAGCCAGGAGGGTCCAGGCTCAGGAGGCGGCACAACCTCCTCGGCACGGGGCAGATCAAGATCCCCGGTGATCGGCATACGCAGATCCTGCCAGGTTGAATATGCCCTGCCCGTCTCCATGGCGGGATCAGCCGGCACATCCGCAGACTCCGGGGTACTGGTACAGGAAGCAAGGGACAGCATAACTGGAAGAAAAAAAAGCAGCCGGAACAGACTATTACCTGCCATGCCTCTATTCTATTCTAAAAAAAGACGGTACGAAACTGATCGCACCGTCTTTTTTGGTAAATAATTATAAGCTTATCGAGCTGTTATTTTGCCAGTTCAGCGTCGAGCCACTTCATTGCTTCGTCGGCTTTAAACTCCGCGAATGCGGCATCTTCGTTCCGTACAAAGAGCTCCTTTTCAGCAGCCTCCCGGAGGGCGCTTTTTTCGTACATAACCATAACATATACCGTACCGTCATCGTCCCGGTAGGTCTCGACAACCTTGGAACCGTTAAGGGTGGCGGAAGCGACCTGTTTCGTCACGGTTTCCAGGAATTCGATGACCTGACGGTTACCGTCAACCCCGGCTTCCTGAGCATACTGCTTGACGGCACTGTCAACCTGGACCTCTACCTGGGCGGCAATTTCAGCCCGGGCGTTGGCTGTAGCCGCGGTGCGTGCGGTGGATAGATTTGCCGATTTGTAGTTTCCGACTCCATAGTAGGCATCGTCCGCTACGGGAGGTGCAAGAACCCAGTCAGGAAGATCACTGGAGGGGGCAGCAGCCGGTTCCGGTGCGGAAGAACAGGAAATTACCAGTCCGATCAGGGACAGAGATACCAGTATCAAAAATACTCTTTTCATTTTTTTCTCCTTTGCCAAAGAAAGCCTTTGAAGTATAGCCTACTCCTTTCCATGGTCCTTTTCAAGTTTTCTTTGCTAAAATTATACCACAGGTAAATTGATTTTTACGTATCTTCATGTAATTATGAGCCATGGCCCGTGCAAAATCATACTATTTCATCATAGACAGACTTACCCCGGAAAAAGCCCTCCTTCTTAAACGCGGTTTGCTGGAACTTTCGGCGGTAACGGACGTAAAAGTGGATACAAGAACCAGCCTTGCTGAAGTGAAAGCCACACGAAAGATCGAGGAGGATGTAAAGACGGCATGCTCCCTGGCCGGACTTGAACTTCGTACCCGGATAGACAGAAAGGATTTTTAGCTCCTCACCCGGTGATTGAAGAGGAACGATGGCACCTCTACTTGAACAATCCCGCGATTCATGTTAACCGTAATGAATCTTATGGTTAACGAGAACTCCGTATCGCGAAGCACCTTGCTCAATCACCTCCGTAAAAACAGTGATCCCCTTTCGGGAACGGATCTGGGCGGAATTCTTGGCATATCCCGGGTTGCGGTACGAAAACATATACTCAGGCTGGCAAAGGAAGGTTTTGTTATCGAGTCAGGCAGGAAGGGATATCGTCTGCTGTCCGAGCCCGAATTCCCCTCTCCTTCGGAATACGACTCCGGCACAATCCATATACAGAACGAGGTTGAATCCACCATGGAAGAGGCCTCACGAAACTCTCTCCGTAATTGTGAAGATATACAGTTTTACCTCGCCCGCAGGCAGAAAGCAGGCCGGGGAAGAAACAGAAAATCCTGGGTTTCCCCTGACGGCGGCCTGTATCTGACTGCTGCCTTTCGTCCCCGGCTTCCGGCAGCTTATATCTCCCTCTACATAATAGAAACCGGCCTGGCCCTGGTCGATTCCTTACGGGAACACTATGGCGTGGATTGCCGGTTCCGCTGGCCCAACGATCTATTCGTGAACGAAAAGAAGCTTGGAGGACTGCTGCTTGAAGTATCCGGTCCGGCGGAATCCCCTGATCATGCTTTTCTCGGTTTAGGCCTGAACGTACTTTCCTCGGTCCATTTTTCGGAAACGGGCGATCGCCGGGTCACCTGCCTTCAGAACGAGATTCCCGGCGGCGGCCGGGACCTCCCGGATTTAAAAACACTGTTCGAAACCTTGAAACCGGTTATAGAGTCTTCCCTCGGAATGATCGAAGCGGACAAGGTCCGGAAGCACTGGAGGGCCAGGACCTCTACTCAGGGAAAGGTTATGAGGATTGATGATACCGATTATACCGTCCGGAATCTCGCCCTTAACGGGTCCCTGATTGTCGCTGACAAGGACGGGACATTGTACGAAATCGCACCGGGTCCGCGAATAATGGGGCCCAGGTGACAACAGACTTTCATCGGGAGTACGGATGAATCAGAAACAGCTTTCCATGGCCATTCACTCAGCAGTATTTTCCTCTCTTATTATTCTGGGGACCTTCATCCGGATACCCCTTGGACCGGTTCCCATTGTTCTGGCTAATTTCTTTGTTATTCTCTCCGGACTTTTTCTCGGTCCCCTCTGGGGCAGCCTTTCTGTACTGATCTATCTTCTTCTCGGCGCCCTCGGTCTTCCCGTTTTCAGCGCCGGCGGCGGATTCGCTGTCTTTTTGGGCCCAACTGGAGGGTATCTTCTGGGGTATCCCGCGGGTTCCTTCCTGGCAGGACTTATCAGCCGGATAAATCCGAAAAGACTCACCGTTCTGCTGCTCTCCGCCGGTCTCGGAACGGCTGTCATCTACCTGCTTGGAGTCCCGTGGCTCATATGGAGGATTTCCGCCGCCACGGGAGAGGGTGTTTCTCTTGCCAGGGGGCTACTGATCGGTATGGTTCCCTTTATACCCGGGGATGTACTCAAAATCACTGCCGCCGCCATTGTCGCCCGTTCCCTGAACAGACTTGTCAGTCACCAATGAATGAACCTGTTCTGAGCTTCCAGGATGTGGGATACCGTTTTTCCGACGGGTTCTGGGGTCTGAAACATGTTAATCTTGAACTCTTTGCCGGAGAACTCCTGCTTCTGGCGGGATCCAACGGGGCGGGTAAAACCCTCCTCATGCGTCATGCCAACGGTCTGGCCAGGCCGACGGAAGGAAGAGTCCTGTATCGGGGGGAGGAAGTACACAAGGCAGGCAGGAAGATCAGACAGAGAATAGGCCTGGTTTTCCAGCATCCCGAGGAACAGATAATAGAAGAAAGCGTGGCCGCGGAGATTGCCTTTGGTCCCGGGAACCTGGGAATCCGGGGGGAACGACTGAAAAGCCTGGTTGAATCCAACCTGGAGCTTTTCGGACTCGCCCCGTATGCGGAACGACATCCAATGACCCTCTCCGGTGGAGAACGCCGGCGCCTGGCCCTCGCCTCGGTACTGGCCATGGAACCGGATATCCTGCTTCTGGATGAACCCTTTATGGAGCTCGATTATCCCGGGGTCCGTTCGCTGCTCTCTGTGCTGCTGAAACTCCATGCCGCCGGGCAGGGAATCTGCGTAATCACCCACGATGTGGGGAAAATCCTGGCCCACTGTGACCGACTGGCCCTTATGAAGGACGGAACACTCAGCGCAGCGGGAAAACCGGAAGATCTGGTGGGACAGCTGGAGGAACACGGAGTGCGGAATCCCTGCCGGGGTGGAATGCTCCTGGAGCATGCGTCGTGGAGATGAGTTTTCCCCTTACCCCGGGGAAGTCACTGCTTCACCGTTACGACCCGCGGCTCAAGCTTGTCGTGCTGCTTGCCGCAGCAATGGGGGTACATCGGGCATCCGTGGCGGAACTTTCCGTTATGGCCCTGGGGCTGAGCATCGCACTTCCGGTTTTCCTTTCCCCCCGGCGTATTGCCCTGAGACAGATATGCTCCGCCTTTCGATTTGCCCTGGTACTCCTGATTCTGTCCATCGCAGCGGCGGGGGCATCTTCCTTTTCCATACTTCTCGCGTTTTCCACGCGCCTGTATACCTGGGTTGTTCTGGGCTTTCTTTACATCGGGACCACCAGTGTTTCTCAAATCCGCGGAACCTTCTACGCCCTCAGCCGATGGATCCCCGGTTTTCCGGCAGCCTCGTTTGCCCTTATGATATCCATAACCTTGAGTTTTCTGCCCCGTTTTGACCGTGCCCTGACAAGCGGGCGGGAAGCCCTGGCATCAAGGGGGGGCGTTCCATGGTACCGGCCTGTAAGGAAAATAAAGGCTATAAGTATCCCTCTGCTTCTGCGTACTGTCAGACAGTCAGTTCAGTTAAGCGAGGCCCTGTATGCAAGGGGATTCCACGAAAACCGGTCATTTCCCCTTGGAAAAATACCCCGGCTGCAATTGCTTGTCACCGCCGCAATTATCGCGACACACCTCTGGTTTACGGTTTTTTTTCGTATACCTTGAAGGCTATCTCAGGTTATACTCCTTGTAAGATGAAATTTCTGTTTCCTGATCATCAAAGCAGATGGCTTCTATGGTTAATGGATGCCGATGCCAAAGAAGAAAACGATTTTAAGGTAATTCTCGGTGTTCTCCGACGCTTTGCGAGTTTTACCGTCCCTATCCGCGAAATCACCCGTCAGGGGATAGATTTTCGAAGCAGCAGCATAATCAAGAAGATGCTCAAGGAGGGCTACCTCCGCTTAAGTAAAAGTGAGTTCGAGATCCATCAGCGCTATCTGAACAACCGGGCGGAAATAGAGAAGGAGCTGCATGAGACCTACACAGCCTTCAGTAAGGCAGCAGTTCCCGTGTCCACCCGTTTTCCTTCCAGCGTTTTCAGCATTCTTCCCGAGGACGCGGAGCACATTTCGCCCGAGGAACTTGACAGCCTGAAGCGGAGGGGAGAAGCAAAGGCCAGAGGAGTTTTGGAGATTCTGTTCGACAAGAATCAGCTTCCTCCCATACTGCTTCACGGAGAGTTCCTCGAAGAATTTCCTCTTATCTGCTGGCGAAAGATACGATATCACCTGGCCCTCCTGGCGGGGGAAAATGCGGATGTCTTTTCCGACAAGATCAGCACCTACAAGAACCTTATACTCGGGCGTCCGCGGGAGCTTCTGGAAAACGGCCTCTCCAGAGTCCAGCACCGAACGGAAAAGGAGTTCAGGGAGGAGGCGACCAGGCTTGTCATGGACAGGATTATCGCTTCCGGCGATGCCAGTCGTCAGGTTCTGTCGGATCTGGTGTCTCCGGATAACAGTTACATATTGACACGGTACAGTTATGACAACCCGGAGGACTTTGATTTTCTCCAGAGTCTCACGGTTCTGGAGAAAATGCAGACAGCGAAAGAAAAGCGCCGCATTGTAACGCCGGAGGATTATTTACATATTCTCCGGGACACGATCAATCTGTGCATATCCGCGGCGGATCTCGTGCAGACTGCTGAAAACACTTTTCCTGAAATTCCACCGGAGGAGCTTAAGAAAACCTTCCAGCTTTTCCAGAAAAACCATGTGGGTATGGGATCGGAAATGCCGGAAGCCCTGAGTTTTACCCCTCCCGGTGGGACCCTCATGCTGATTCACCGGGACAACCTGGAAGCCTATCTTGATGCCAGAGGCGCACGATTGAACTCGGGGATCCGTGACAAGCTCCATATACGCTGGAATGAACTCATGGAGCGACACCGCTTCGAAGACGCCATGCTTACAGACAAGGCCTTTCGCGATCTGATACAAAAGACCGCCGCCCAGCTCCAGCCCGATACGGCCGCTCTTCTACGGAGTACTTCCCTCTACGAGTTTCTATCAAAGAGGAAGAGCAGGAGCGATTTTATCCGCCGTCTTCAGGAGTATCCCTGGGGCCAGACGGATCGTATTTTTCATATCAACCGCGAAGAACTCTATAACGAAATTTATCGTTCCATCTATTCCCGCTATTCCTGGCTCGGTTCCATCCTGTACCGTTTTTTACACTGGATTGCCAGGTCCGTGTTCCTGAATCAACCGGAGAACGGGGAGGATAAGGGAAAGACCTCTGTATCAGCTGAAAAAGAGGAGAGCAGCGAAACTGACATCCTGAAGCAGGTCGGACTCTCCGACAAGCGGGAAGCCGCAGATACCCTCTCCGCCCTGTGGGAGAAGCTTCCGGCGGACATTCTTCCCCGGGAGGAGATCGACCGGAACATTCTTACCGAGTTGAACGCTTTTTATAACGAACGTTCCGAGGTGGTTTTCGGTGCTTTATCGGTAATAACAGAACGGAACCTCCGAAGGGTACTGCAGCAGGCAAGCCACCTTGAAGGTTACTCCCAGGCCTTGAGGGAGTACATGGAATGCAAGATGATTACAATAATCGCCTCCCGCTCGGACCTGAGGGCAAAAACGAGACCGTGAAGGCAGGCTCAGGCTCTCCGGCCCTGAACGGGTTCTCTCCTCTGGTATCAGACTGGTTTTTTCAGCGTTTCGATTTTCCCACAGAAGCGCAGAAACTCGTCTGGCCGGTCGCCCGCCGGGGGGAGAATCTGCTTCTGACCTCTCCCACCGGTACAGGGAAAACCCTGGCAGCTTTTTTATCATCCCTGGATTCTCTTATACGGGGAGACTGGGACCCCGGCGTTCTTTCGGTTCTGTATGTCTCGCCCCTGAAGGCCCTTAACCGGGATATCAGGTTAAACCTGGAAGAGCCTCTGGAAGAGCTGCGCAACCTGGCACGGGAGAAGAGCCTGCAGTTTCCGGATATCCGGATAGAGACCCGCAGCGGTGACACCGATAACTACAGACGCCGCCGCATGCTGGATAAGCCGCCGGCGATTCTTATAACGACCCCGGAGAGCCTCAATATTCTGCTGGCAACTCAAAGGGGGCGCGCAATATTTTCCAGTCTGCGCTGTGTAATTCTCGACGAGATTCATGCGCTTGCCGGGAACAAGCGGGGAACCCAGCTTGTAAGCGCCCTGGAACGTCTTGCTCTTCTGCTTCCTGAAAGGCGGGAGTTTCAGCGGATCGCCCTTTCCGCCACCCTGGCGGATCCCGGAATTGTCGCAGCCTTTGCGGCGGGTTTTCGGGCCGATGGGCTGCCGAGAAAGATGCAGGTACTGGAATCCGGGGACCGGAAAAAATACGATCTTCGGATCGAAGCCATTCCGGATTTCGAACCGGAAAGCCGTGAAAACTCGGACACCCCCTGGAAGCGTCTGGCTGAACAGCTGAAGCCGGAAATACAGTCCGGCGGATCGAGCCTTGTCTTTGTCAATTCCAGGCGCCTGGCGGAGAAAATAGCCTTTCTTCTTAACCGCGATGAGGAGGAACCCCTGGCTTATGCCCATCACGGTTCCCTCTCAAAAGAGATCCGGACCCTGGTCGAAGAGCGCCTCAAGAGCGGTAAACTGCGCTGTATTGTAGCCACCAACTCCCTCGAGCTCGGCATCGACATAGGAGAACTGGATCGTATTATTCTGGTACAGACCCCCTTCTCTCTCTCTTCTGCGGTCCAGAAGATCGGCAGGGCCGGTCACTCGGTGGGGGGAATAAGCCGCGGAAAACTGTTCTGCAGCCACGGAAGGGATTTTCTCAGCGCCCTCAGCCTCGCCCGGGGACTCAGAGAGGGTATTCTGGAAAAGATTGTCCCCCCCCGTCTCTGTCTGGATGTTCTTGCCCAGATCGTTATCGGTGAGGCCCTGGCGGGCGAAAAAAATGCGGAAAAAATCTACAAAACCTTGCAGCAGAGCTATCCTTACCGTGACCTTGACCGGGAGAGTTTTTACGGGGTTCTGGAAATGCTTCAGGGTTTTTACCATGGAATCCGGGTCAACCAGCTGCCGGGAAGAATACGGCTGAAGGACGGACAGATTGAGGTTCTTCCCTCCGGCCGCAGCGCCCTCTTCTCTTCCGGCGGCACGATACCCGACCGGGGATACTATATTCTCAAGGAAGCTGACAGGAGTTCCGGTTCATCCGTCATCGGAGAACTGGACGAAGAGTTCGTGTGGGAACGCAGGACAGGTGATGTCTTTACCTTCGGAACCAGGAACTGGCGCATTGTCGGGATCAGCCCGCGGACTGTGGAGGTTCGCCCGACGGCATCACCCGTCAATTCAAGCACTTTTTACCGTGCCGAGCCGCTTTACAGGGATTACGCTGCCCAGAGGCTCTGTGGAGAGATCCTTGGTGAGTACTTTTCCCGCAGACTCCTCCCGGATTCCCTGGAAAGCAGATTCAATGTATCCCGGGAGGGCGGCGAAAAGCTCAGGGACTATCTGCACCGGCTGGAAAATCAGGGTGTCACACCCCATGGGCAGAGGATTATCGCAGAGTATACCCGGGGATCGCGGGGGGCGGAATCCCCGTATCTGGTTTTCATTCACACCCTCTGGGGTGGACGCTGTAATGCCCCCCTGGCACTCGCTCTGGAGGAGCTGCTGCGAAAAAAGGATTCCCCCGCAAGTGTAAGCTGGGATAATGATTCCATACTGATCACTTCTCCCCAGGCACTGGAAGAAGGGCTTCTTTTTCAGTGCAGGACCGGGGAAATCACCGGGATGATTGAGTCCGGCCTGGTAAAGAGCGGGATCTTCGGTGCCCGCTTTCGGGAGGCCGCCGCGCGAAGCCTTGTCATCGCCCGGACACGTTACGGTGAGCGGACCCCGCTGTGGCTCAGCCGTCTGCGGGCGAAGCGGCTGCTTTCGGCAGTCGCGGACAAACAGGGCTTTCCCCTTCTTCAGGAAGCTCTCAGAGAGTGCCTTGAGGAACTCTTCGACATACCCCTTCTAATATCTCTCCTGAACTCTGTGGAACGTGGTGATATCGAATACCGGGAGGTCACTACCGGGAAGCCCTCGCCCCTCTGCTCCGGTTCCTTCTGGGAGCAGATGAACGCCCAGATCTACAGCGATGATGTCCCGGAGATCTCCATCCGGACACGAGGAGAATGGGCGTACAGGATAGCTGCAGGAGAAGTCCTGCGACCTCGGATTGACGATCAGATAGTCAGGGATTTTACTGCCCGCCTTCGACGTCTTGCCAGGGGGTATCGGCCGGAAAACATACAGGAACTCGAAGACATTCTGAAGGAACGGCAGGTCATACCTGCCGCTGAACTCGAAGGATTCACGGCAGAACTTGATCTGCCGGCGGATACGGATTTTCCCTGGAAAATAGTGGGAGAAGCCCGACGCTGGGCCGTTCATAAGGAAAGAATAAAAACCCTTCAGCGCTATCTGGGACCGGAAGGCAGAGGAGACGAAGAGTTTCGGGAGATTTTTCTCTCCTGGCTCTACTACGAAGGGCCCTGCTACCCGGAGGATCTTATCCTGAACTCTCCCTTCAATACCGACCTTGTACGGGAATTTCTCCAGGTAGAGACGGAAGAAGAGAGTCTGGTCAATGATTACATCAGCAGCGGCGCTGAAGGGCTACAGCTGATCCATCGTGAAGGATATGAGTTTCTCCTGGGTTTTTCCAGAAGCCGCGGAAAAGTTTCCGCCTGGCGGCCGCTTCCATTGAACCGCTATTACGAATTTCTTTCCCGCCACCAGGGGGTGGATTCCCCGGGTACGGCGGAAGACGTAGTCTTTACCCTCGAGGGTTTCAGGCTGGTACCGGAGATATGGGAGAACGCCGTGTTTCCCCGGCGCATGAAAGCCTATTCCAGAGAGAAGATAGACTCGCTTCTGGAAGACCGGGAAATCGTCTGGATCGGCGCTCCCAGAGGAGAGATTTCTTTCTTCAGGAGGGAAAATATTGATTGTGCAACCCGGGCCCGGCAGGGCGGTGATCAGGTTCTACCCTCCACTGGAGGATTTACCTTCTGGGAGATCGTCGATATGTGGGGAAAAAGCTCACGGGAAACACTCCAGCTGCTGTGGAAGGAGCTCCGCAGGGGGAGAATCAGCTGCGACAGCTGGACAACTCTTTTAAAGGGGCCCCCGAATCTGCCCGAAGAACCCCGGACCGGACGCTCCGGTTTTGCCCGCTGGAAATCCCGGCTTCCCCTTAAGGGGAACTGGTTTTCCGTACCACGACCCGCGGAAGAACCGGATGAACTGGAAAAGCTGGATAGCGCCAGGGCTGCAGTTCGCCTCCTGTTCGGCAGATATCCTGTTCTGTTCCGGGAAGAGCTTCACCGGGAGGTTTTTCCCTTCCGATGGAGGGATATTTTTACGGCCCTTCGTCTGATGGAGTTCTCCGGTGAAATTATCAGCGGGGCTTTTATAGAGGATGTCCCGGGGATCCAGTTTACCCTGCCGGATTATCTTCCCCGTCTTGCCGGGGTAATCGATGATTCTGAATATCCGGATCGCCTGACAGTCCTTCATGTCAACGATCCGGCCTCTCCGGCAGGAGTCCCCCTGGAAAATCCGCCGGACTCGGCACCTCCCCGGCGGGGAGACCATTGGGCAGTCTACCGTAACGGAAGGACCGTGCTGGTCTACGGGAAGAAATCAGGGCGCCTGGAAGTACAGGACAGGGCTGCTTTCCCCGAAGCCATGGAGAAGCTCGTAAACATTCTGAAGGACCTGCCCTCCCATGGGGGAAAAATCAGCCTTCGAAGCGTAAACAACACCCCGGTCCACAGCTCCGATATTACGGAGGATCTTAGATCCCTCGGATTTGTTGCAGGCCTCAGGGATTTTTCCCTCTACTCCTGACTTTTGGACACCTCTTAAAAACTGATATGATGTGACCTTTGTCAAGGTTTATTTTTCTTTCACGAAACAAAA